>CAZQKF010000531.1:0-2088 GCA_964593645.1 uncultured Desulfobulbus sp. | reverse complement strand
ATCCTGCATCATGTATTCAAGGGAAACCACCTTAATATTATCATTGTAAACCAGTGGCGGAACCAGATCATTAGGATTTTCCGGTGCTTCCAGGCTACCGGTCAGGTTCAGCATCCGGCAGATATCCGGGCCATGCAGATCCACATCCATCAGGCCTACTTTATAGCCGCGGTTGGCCAGGCCCAGGGCCAGGTTGACGGCCACTGTGGACTTGCCCACGCCGCCCTTGCCGCTCATGACAAGAATTTTATTTTTGATCTTGCCCAGGGATTTATTAATAGCAATATCCTGTTGGGCAAGCTTTGCATCTGCAGAGTTGCAGCTGCCCTGATCTCCGGTTCCACAGGAACCTCCACATGAACTCATAACGACCTCCATTATATAATAGAAATAAATATTTTTAGAGTAACGGATCTATACTCTAATGCCGGTTATCTGAAAAGCAATGAAAAAGTATGCAGGCAGTGGTTGTCCTTCGGTAGCAGACCCCGGGCCCAGCTTTGGGTGTTTTTGTTGATTTCTAATTGTCAGAACAGTTATAGTGATTATCAGTGACTCATATTGTTTGAAAAATATGTAAAAATAACGATGTCACCAGTGATCAGGACTGATTTTGCCGAATATATCGGAGGCTGCAATGGATTCCTTCAGTAAAAAATTACTTGCCGAGCTTGAAGAGATGGAACAGGTCGGTCGCAGGCTGCGCAATATGTCGCTGGCCCGTATGATGCCGTACAGTTCCGGCAACTGGCAGCCCCCGGTTGATGTGTATGAAGCTGAGGAAGAATTCTATGTATATGCGGATCTTGCAGGAGTTGCAGCGGATTCATTGCGTATTATTGCCGATGAACGGCAGATTCGGATTCAGGGAAAACGCAGACTTCCGGCCCAGTCATCCATTGCCTGTGTTCATCAGCTGGAGATTGAACTCGGAATCTTTGATCGTACACTATCGCTACCTGCAAGTGTTGAGGCAAGCCGGGTTACATCGATTTATAGCGATGGGATCCTGGTAATTACCCTGCCCAAGAGAAAGAAAACCTGTAAGGTACACATCAGGATTACTCCTGGAGAATAATATGGAAGAACAGAAAACAAGTGTTGACCCCACCAGCCTGCAGATTCCTGAAACATTGCCGATTCTGCCCCTGCACGGTTTTGTCTTCTTTCCGGGCATGGGGTTTCCCCTGCAGGTGGCTAGTGAATCATCCAAACAGCTCATTGATGACGCCCTGCTTGGCGACCGGATGATCGGACTGGTTCCCAGCCGCAAAGAACAAACCGCAGCTGATGAAATCGTCCAGGGTGATGACCTGTTTCAGATCGGCGTTGTGGGCTATATTCATAAATTGACCAAGGTTGAAGATGGATATTACCAGGTGCTGGTCAGCGGCACACACAAGCTCAGTATTGTTGAGTACACCAGTGAGCAGCCATATCTGCAGGCTCGGATTACGGAAGTTCTCATGGAGTATACAGAGGGAGATAATAAGCTTGAGGCCATGCTGCTTGGTATTCGCAGCCAGTTTAAAAAACTTGTTGAGTTGAGCGAACTGCCCGAGGAGATGCTTGCCACGGTGAACGCGCTCACTGATCCGTATCATATCGGCTACCTGGTGACCTCGCAACTGAATCTCAAAATTGTTGATGAGCAGGAAATTCTTGAGCTTGTTGAAGTAGATGTGATGCTGCACCGGGTTGCCAGTGAGCTCAGTAAACGGCTTGAAACCGTTGAGATGAGCAAAAAAATGCAGGCCGATATCAAAAAAGATATCGACGGTAAACAGCGGGAATTTTTTCTCCGCCAGCAGCTGCAGGCCATCCGCAAGGAGTTAGGCGAGGAAGACGACGAAAAGGTTGAGATCCGTGAGCTCAAAGAACGAGCTGCAGAAAAGGGGCTCTCTAAAGAAGCCCGGGAAGCTGTAGACAAGGAGCTTGTCCGACTGGAACGTATTTCACCATCCTCGCCGGAGTATTCCGGATCGCGCAACTATATAGACTGGATTTTAGACCTGCCCTGGACCGATTCCACAACCGACACCCTGGATCTGGACAAGGCGGAAAAGGATCTGGATGTGGATCATTACG
>CAZQKF010000530.1:0-2093 GCA_964593645.1 uncultured Desulfobulbus sp. | reverse complement strand
GCCAAGCGTGGTAAGGACCTGATCCTCGGTGGGAGCCAGTTCCCGGGACGACATCCGGAACATGGGGATAGTCAGCAGACTCACAACAATCCAGACAATATAGACAGCTGGACGGGTCTTGAGGGAAAGATCAAGCAAGCGACCGTACACGCCGCGGATCCATCGAAATCCACGCGCTATTCTGCCTGCCAGACCATGCTCTTCCATGCCCGGTTTCAGCAGGTTCGCCGACATCATGGGCGACAGGGTCAGGGCAACAAGACCGGAAATGGTGACAGCGCCTGCCAGGGTTAGAGCGAATTCACGAAAAAGTGCTCCAGTCAACCCACCCTGTAGACCAATGGGAGCATAGACTGCTGCCAGAGTGATAGTCATGGCAACAATTGGCCCTACAAGTTCACGAGCACCGAGCAGGGCTGCATTCAACGGGGTCTCACCCAGGCTGATATGCCGCTCCACGTTTTCGACCACGACAATGGCATCATCGACCACCAGTCCGACTGAAAGCACAATAGCCAGCAGTGTCATCAGGTTCACGGTAAAACCAAAGACCTGCATCAGGAATACCGCGCCGATAAGCGACAGGGGAATGGCGACCACCGGAATAAGAACCGAGCGCATGGATCCTAAAAACAAAAAGATAACAACAACCACAATAATCAGGGTATCGCCCAAAGTTTTCAAGACCTCGTGGATGGCATCGTTAATATAGGTTGTCTTGTCATAGGCAACCTTGGCCTCCATCCCCTCGGGCAAATCCTTGCGAATGCTCTCCATTTCCGTTCGCACCCGCTTAATCACGTCAATGGAGTTGGCATTGGGCAGCGGCCAGATCCCCATGAACACAGCGGTCTTGCCGGAAAAACGTACCTCGGCATCGTAATCTTCAGCGCCTAGCACTACCTGACCGACATCTTCAAGCCGGACAATAGCTCCGCCCTGCCTTCGCAGTACCAGCTGTTTGAACTCCTCCACCGTGTGCAGGTTGGTATCGGCAGTCAGGTTGACCTGAATGAGTGAGCCCTTGGTCTTCCCGAGAGCTGAAAGATAGTTATTGGCTGCCAGGGCCCTGCGCACCTGTGATGGACTGATATTTAGGGCTGCCATCCGATCAGGATCAAGCCAGATGCGCATGGCAAAGGTACGCTCGCCTAAGATGTCGGCCCGCTGAACCCCTTCAAGGGCAGAAAGCCGCGGTTGCACCACCCGCACCAGATAATCGGTTATTTCATTCTGCAGCAGAATGTCTGAGGTAAAGCTGAGATATGCAGAGGCAAACTTGGAATCAGCAGATTCAATATTAATGATCGGCACTTCAGCTTCAGGCGGCAGATTCTGACGAACCTGGTCAACCTTGGAACTGATTTCAGCCAGGGCCTTGGTGGCGTCATAGTTTAATTTCAGCCGAACACTTATGGTGGAAAGTCCCTGGCTGCTCTTGGACTGAATATAATCAATACCGTCGGCAGCGGCGATAACGCGTTCCAGGGGAGTGGTAATGAATCCGCGCACAAGATCGGCACCGGCGCCGATGTACACGGTGGTCACGGTTACGGTTGAGTTTTCGCTACGTGGATACTGACGCACATTGAGCGAAAACACAGCCTGCAGCCCGGCAATGATAATCACAAAGCTGACCACAAGAGACAGCACCGGCCGGCGGATAAAGAGATCAGTAAATTGCATGATTCCTGATCTCTTTACCTGTTCTTAACTTCAGGGTGTTCTGTAAAATCAGGGGCCAGCCTGTTGTCTACAATCGCGGGCTGTTTGTTGCGGAATTTAAAGACCCCGGTGGTGACCACGGTTTCTCCTGCTTTCAGTCCGCTGGTAATGGTCACATAATCACCTCTTTTTATACCGGTACGGACAACCTGCTTTCGCAGCACCAGACCGAGTTTTCCGGTTTGCCCATCCTTATGTGCATCTACCACAAAAACAGAATCACCGTACGGTGCGTACAGTATTGAAGTCTCTGGTATGATCAGTACTTCATTCATATCCGGCAGTTGCACTGCCACCCGGACAAACATACCGGGCCGCAGTTTTTCTTCATGATTTTCCAGGGTTGCCTGAACTTTGACATTGCGGGT
>CAZQKF010000529.1:0-2095 GCA_964593645.1 uncultured Desulfobulbus sp. | reverse complement strand
GAGAACGCTTGTAAGCGGTATGTTCCGGCGCCATAACGTTATGGCAAACCATGCCGCAGAAATAGGCGGAATCGGTAAAGTGGTAGCCCTCGTAACCGACAACGCCTAAGATCACCATGTTAACAACTGTCAGGATAACAAAACCGATGAGAAAGAGGCGATGACGCGGATTGCTGAGGTTGAGTTGAAGGTGATCTTTTTCCACCCCGTTCCGGTGCCATGCCCCGCGGCGTAAAAAAGCAGCAACCGGCAGAAGCAGCAGCCCCAGGATCATACAGCCCGGCAGAATCATATAGATAAAAATGCCGACGTAGGGATTGTCAAACAGGCCGAGCATGTCTCCTGCCGTTCCGATCAACATCATGGTAATGCTGATAGTGGTCATGACCACGGCAAATACGCCAAGTGGTGTTCGCCAAATTCCCCGTATTATGTGCCCCCAGGCACTTTTGTCGCCCTTGGGGGCCTGTTGTTCTTCAGTGTTTTTTTCCTCAGTTGTCATTTCTTTCCCCTTGTGCTTGTTGTAAATGTTGTTGTAAAATTAGTGATTGCGTTGGTATCTGATCCCCTGTCCACAGGATATGGCAGAGGGTGCAGTCATTACTGATGACTCTGCCGCTTTTTTCTTCCTGCAGCCTGCCGTGACAGCGGAAACATCCTGAGTCATCCTTGTGGCCTAAATTATTACTGTATATTCCCCAGGTAACGTTCATGTCCGGAAAGACGTTCTCCTCGTATGCTGCTATGGTTCCCTGAACGGCTCGCGTAAGAATATCAGGGTTTTCCTGTATAAGTTCGGGGTAGTGCTCCTGGTACCAGTCCTGCAAAGTTCTGGAAATCTCCAGCCGTGCCTTTTCCCTGGAGTCGTATGTTTTTGTGATAACGGCCAGGGCCTGTCGCTTGATAAAGGGGAGGTAGGCCGGGATAACCTGTTGTTTAATTTTTTGATCAAGTGCTTCATTGGCAGACAGAAAAATATGGGTCGGTCTGTTATGGCAGTCAATACAGTCCATGGTGCGCAGTTCACCGGTTCCGGTTCGGGGGCTACCCGACGACAGTTCCACCGGATCGGCAGTACGGGTGTAGACAATATCTTTTTTGCCCTTTTCGATCTGTCGTACCTCGACAATGTCTGTCTGCTCTTTATCCATGGTCCTGTACTGTAGCTGCCTGGCTCCTGATACATGCCAGTGCACCCCGTTTGCCTTCCTACCCTGCATGTCGCCGGAACCAACCTTCATGAGGATCATGGTCGTCACCCGGGTATTTTGTTCATCGGGGAGAAAATGTTCTTTGCTGTACAGCCTGGAACCGTGAAATTTATCAGGGAGATGGCATTGTTCACAAGTGGCCCTGCCGGGACGGAGGGCCTTGATTGGTGGGAGGATCGGCCTGGGATAGGAATTCGTTGCCACAGAGAACAGCTGCTTGAGGCCGGTGAATCGTGATCTTTCGCTTAAACTCGCATCCTTTCCCAGGTGACATTGCACACAGGCAACCCTGGAGTGGGGTGAGTTTTTATAGGCCGTATACTGCGGTTCCATGACTGTATGGCAAAACTGGCCGCAGAAACGGGAAGAGGTCGTATAGGTAAAACTCGAATACGAGACAAGGCCGACAATAAAGACCAGCAGCAGGGTCAGGGCGACAGTGAAATAGATGAGTCGCCGTATCCTGGTATAGCGGCCCGGTCGGGTGAGCTGTTCCTTGAGATACTCCACCGTAAAGATGCCTATTTCTTCCTTGCTCTGAAAAAATATCGCCCCGACAATAATGAGAAGAACGCCCAGCAGCAGCAGGGGCGCCATGACAACGTAGAGGAGAAAACCGAAATAGGGGTTGTCGATTAGTCCGAGAATGTCAAAGATTGCAGAGACGATGAGAACCGGCAGAAGTATACTGACGATAATTGCACCGACCATGGACACCTTGCCCCGGGAGACAAGATGGACAAATCGCATGACAAAAGTTGACGAAGCCATGGGAAACTATTTCCTCCCCTGACGGCAGAAAGAGAAAGGCTTCTGCAGGTCGAGCTCAAGAACATGCATCACATTCTCCACCGATTCTTTTACGTAAGCTGCATTGATAGACG
>CAZQKF010000528.1:0-2097 GCA_964593645.1 uncultured Desulfobulbus sp. | reverse complement strand
TGACCCGAATAACGATATCCTGGCCCATTTAGAGACCATGCGCCGTAAACTGGCCCATTTCACAGAGTCCGGTTTCAGCCTGCGTATCCGGCCGGAAAAAGACGGCCCCCCCTCGGGTAAGGACGTCAACATCAGGGTGCTTGGCTCCCAGGATGATCTGGTGCAGAAGTTAAGTGGTGAGGTTCTTGCATTTCTCCGTAATGATCCCGGTATGGGCTCCAACCTTGTTGACATTCAGGATGATCAGGGCCGCCCCGGCCGGGTGCTTCGCTTTGCTGTTCTCCAAGATCGCGCTGCTGAGTATGGCCTGTCACCGGACCAGGTCGCCTCTCTGGCAGCCTCTGTCCTCAACGGCCGCCTGATTGGAAAATACCGGCTGCGTGATGAAGAACTGGACATCAAGGTATTGCTCAATACCGATCCGGATCGCGGGCTGCAGGAGGCCCTGATGGTTCCAATCATCGACCATGCAGACGGCCCGGTACGACTTCTTGATGTCTGCAGGCCGGAGTTTACAGTAGAACCGGGTTTTCTCAACCGCTTTCAGGGCATGCGGGCCGTAACCATTACCGGCAATATCCGGCCGGGCAGTTCGCTGTCTTCACAATCCGTGGTTGACCGGGTATCAACCTGGTTTGTCGAAATGCAGAATCAGTATCCAGGAACATCCCTCAACTTTGCCGGTGAATATGAGTCAACCCGCCGTTCCTTTACCTCGCTGGCCTATGCATTTCTCCTCGCCCTGCTGCTCATATATCTTATTCTGGCCACTCAGTTTC
Organism: uncultured Desulfobulbus sp.; assembly: GCA_964593645.1. Taxonomy (GTDB): domain Bacteria; phylum Desulfobacterota; class Desulfobulbia; order Desulfobulbales; family Desulfobulbaceae; genus Desulfobulbus_C. The sequence goes on along the minus strand of CAZQKF010000528.1, from coordinate 1,318 downwards.
ACTCCTACCTGCAGCCCCTGATCATCATCTCTACCGTAGCCTTTGCCCTGATCGGCATCATCTTTGGAACTTTTTTTGCCAGGTCGCTCTTTACTATCAACTCGTTCATGGCTATTGTCGGGGTTACGGGAGTTGTGGTCAACGATTCCCTGGTGCTGATCGAATTTATCAACAAAGCCTATAAATCCGGCTTGTCCAGGCGCGAGGCCGTAGTTGCGGGAACCAACATCCGCCTACGCCCCATTATTCTGACCACATTGACGACAACACTCGGCCTGCTGCCCATGGCCCTGGGGATCCCGGAGTACTCCTTGATCTGGGGCACCATGGCCATGACCTTTGTTACCGGCCTGTGCACGGCAACATTTTTGACCATCGTTATCATACCGGTGGAATGGGACATGCTGACGGCTTTTAAAGAAAGACGGACACAACACAATGCTGTAGACCAACTACCGACCGTCATTACCATTAAACGAGCCTGACACACAGAGTCCACCAGTATTGCATCGAAACATCTTTGTTCCCCTCTGAATCTTGAACTTTAACCCTGAACCGATAAAAAAATGACAGATACCCCCTTTCCAGCCCACGAATACAACGATGATGTCTGCGTTATCCAGCAGGACGACAAAACCATCCTGCTGGTCGGCACCGCCCATATTTCTCAACATTCTGCTGATCTTGTCGAAGAAATTATCACCCAGGAGTCCCCGGATACGGTCTGTATAGAACTGGATGAAAAACGCTATACTGCCCTCTCCGAGCCGCAGCGCTGGGAAAATCTGGATTTAAAACAGATCATCCGCAACAAGCAACTCTCCACCCTGCTCGTCAACCTGGTCCTCTCATCCTACCAGAAAAAGCTGGGCGGCCAACTGGGCATCCAGCCGGGAACCGAACTGCTGACAGCGGCCCGAGCTGCCGAAAAACAAAACATTGCAGTCGAACTCTGTGACCGTGACGTGCGCGTTACTCTGCGCCGGGCCTGGAAGGCAACTTCATTTTTCAAAAAGGGCTACCTGATGGCAACGCTTCTGGCTTCACTCTTTGACAAGACTGAACTTGATGAAGAAAAGCTGACCGAGCTGCGTAAAAAAGATGTCTTATCAGAGATGATGAATGAAATCGGCGAGGCACTGCCTGCAGCCAAACATGTCCTCATTGACGAGCGGGATATATTCATGGCCGAAAAGATCAAGACTGCGCCGGGTAAACGCATTATTGCCGTGGTCGGGGCCGGTCACATGGAGGGAATTGAGCGGGTTATCGGCGAAGATAACAGCGGCTACATGGATGAAATAAATACCATCCCGCC
>CAZQKF010000527.1:0-2098 GCA_964593645.1 uncultured Desulfobulbus sp. | reverse complement strand
CTGAAAGTGAATTTGAAAAATACCGTATCATTCAGGATCGGCTGTTTGAAAGTGATTTTGACCGGATAATTAAGTTGCTTGAAAAGAAAAATTCAGAATAATGGTTCCAGGAACGTAGAGCTAAAGTTGAGTGAGCTGTAAAGGCTGAAGATACTGACTAACCTCACCGTTATCCTGCGCAGTAATCCTTTGGGGCTTTCTTTTGTCTGTTTTCAACAGAAAAATGCTTTCCGCACCTGAACATTATGATGACTGGCCCTTGAATTCCCAAATATCACATAGAACAAATAAGAGCTTGATCACAAAAGACTTCCTGCATTTCAGTTATTCTGGTCTTTTGTCTATTAAAACGTTTAGTTCATAGCTCGTACTCCTGCCGCCGCCCGGACGTTTCTGCAAAATCTTTTTATCTACCAGATCGGCCAGATCGCGGCTGGCTGTAACTGAACTGCACTTGGTCATGCCTGCATATTTTCGGGTTGTCATGCCGCCTTCAAACCTTGCTTCGCTGTCAAGCAGTCGATTGACGACCTTCTGTTGCCGGGCATTCAATGCAGTATTTCTGTTCTGCTGCCAGAACCTTGCCTTTGTTACTACCCGTTCAACAACCCATTGTGCTTCCTGAAGGGCCGCCTCAAAGGTCTGTAAAAACCACTTCAGCCAGGGGGTTATGTCCATACCGCTTTTTCCGGCGGCCTCCAGGACACTATAGTATCCCTTTCTGTCCCGGCTGATAAATTTTGAAAACGAAACAAGTTCCATGAGCGATGGATAACTGCGGGTAAGCAGGTGGTCCGTTACTGCCCTGCCGATTCGTCCGTTACCGTCGTCAAAGGGATGAATCATGATAAACCAGAGATGAGCAATACCCGCCTTAAGCAACGGCACCGACTCATCTTCAGTGTTCAGCCATTTCAGGTAACCGCTCATTTCCCGATCCAGTTCTGCTTTGGGTGGCGCCACAAAATGTACAACCTCACGACCTATTGCACCGGAGACAATCTGCATCTCTTCTTTCCCTCTGTACCTGGCCACTCGAATCTTACTAAGACCGGAATAACCAGCGGGAAAAAGGGCCGCATGCCAGCCAAACAATCGTTCTTCAGTCAAAGGCTGTTGTTTTCGTAATCGTGCATCGAGTAAAACGGCAACAAGCCCATCGGCCCGCTCGTCCCAGTCTTCATGCTCGACAGGAAGTCCCAACCGTTTACGAATAGAGGCCCGGACAGAACTTCGACGAAGAACCTCTCCTTCTATGGCCGCGGTTTCCATTGCATCATCAGCCAATACCCTTTCCCGGGCATCCAACCGTTCCGTTTCATTTAAAGCCTGGCAGACTGCCGTCAATGCCCCGATCAACCGTGAGACATTGCTGATTTTGGGCAGCAGGATAGCACTGTCATAATAAAACTCCGGCCAATCTTTTTGTTGCCATACCCATAATTGATTTGATTGCATATCTTAATCATGTCATATTCTTTACGAATATACAAGATAATCCCTTCAGATATTTGGCCGCCTCCCGATAACTTGTCCCCTGCTCCGGTAATTTCCTCGCCTCCGGCCAATATCTCAGGGTGAACATCCTGCCGGTTTTGCCAATCCTGGCCGCTTTCACCTGCACCCTGATCCAGGACAAAAGCCCCTTCCGCATGGGGAATACGAGCACTTCTCCGGCCTTTGTCTGTGTGACTTCTTCCCGGGCAGCGGTTATAAGATAACTTTTTTCAAGGTTGAAATACTTCATCCCCTCCATCAGGGCGGTTATTTCCCGGTTAAATGTTACCGTATCGTCTATGGTGTAGCTGACATTGACCAAGTGTTTACCGTCCTGGCATGTATAGAAATCGACCTCCTGTTTCTGCTGGAAATAACAGAATTCCGGGCCTTTTCTCCTCAGATGCAAGAGTGCCAGGTTTTCATAAAGTCTGGAGTAATCCCTGGGCAAGGATGCATCAAAAAGCTGTCTGAACCCGTTGTCGATAGTGGACAATTTTCGTGGATTTACACAATTCCTGTTTGACTGAATTGCAGGAGATGGGAGTGATTACGCTCTTTGTATATCCGGTATGGGTATTAACTGGAAAGGAAGGAGGGG
>CAZQKF010000526.1:0-2105 GCA_964593645.1 uncultured Desulfobulbus sp. | reverse complement strand
GGGGCTGCAAAACAAGCAGGCAGAACAGGATGGCTGGGACAAGGAGTATACGCAATTTATCAGGCATGGACGTTTTCAAGGTGGATGGAACGGCCGAAAATTCTATCGGCCAGTTGCCGGACAGGTCCGGTGGAATCTGAGACAAAAAAACGACTGGCTGCTGGCTGCTGTTGCAGGTCTTCCTTGATTTCCGGGTGTTGGTCAAGGAAGTCCTTAACAAAATGGGCAACTGCAACAGATGAGTCTATCAGCTTGACCCGTTTGCCGATTCGCGGTTGGATCAGCGGGCTCAGCAGCGGATAATGGGTGCATCCCAGTACCAGGGTGTCGATTTGCTGCAGCCGCAGGGGATGGAGATAGCGGCGCAGGATCATCTTGGTCTCTCGTTTATTCAGCCAGCCCTCTTCAACTAGGGGTACAAGCAACGGGCAGGCCCGGCTGATGACTCGGCAGTCACCGTTGATTGCCTGGATGCGTTGTTCATACACACCCGAGCGGACAGTTGCCCTGGTGCCGATAACACCTATTCTGTTATTCTGGGTGACTGCCGCTGCCTGCACCGTTGCAGGCGTGATAACGTCAAGCACGGGTACACTGTAATGATTCTGCAGGGCCTTAGTTGCAGTAGAAGCGGCTGAATTACAGGCAATAACAATGATCTTTGCCCCATGACTGAGAAGAAAATCCGTGTTTCTGCGTGAGTATTCAATAATGGTTTCCGGGCTTTTGGAACCGTAGGGCGTACGGGCAATGTCACCAAAATAGATCAGCGGGTAGTTGGGGCAGACATGCTCAATTGCCCGGGCAACGGTCATGCCGCCGACGCCGGAGTCAAATATACCAATCATGGGAGGGGAGATAAAATTCCGGCAGAGAGTAAAGGATGTTGTAAAGAGAAGTCAGGGCCGGAATACATCCGGCCCTGGATCAGAACGTTCAGCGGCTTATTTTTTTTTCTTCTTGGTGCGGGCGGCAATGGCCTTGCGCAGGTTATCCGGCAGGCCGCGCTCCTTACCTGATTTAGAGCGACGCTCGGAAAGTGATTTGGCACAGAGGGGCTGGCGGGCGGAAAAGCCGTATTTTTTACGGTACTCTTTTGAGGTCAGATCATGGGATTTAAGATGTTTAGGGGACAGCATCTTAAATTCCTGGCCGCATTCGAGACAGATGACCTTATTTTTCTGAATAGACCGTTTGGGATCCATAACCGGTTTAGTCTGTCCATCAACGTCCTGACCTGCGACCTCTGCATCCTGCAATCCTTTCAGGGTCTGGTAGGTGTCGGTGAGTGCGGCTTTGACGTCCTCAATGGACATATCTTTGCCGCCTATCTGTGACTGAATAATTTCAGCAGTCATTTCAACAAGTGATTTGCTCATGCTGTACTCCTGTATATGAATAGATTGTCTGAATAAAGGATGTATCCGGTAAATATGACAACACATTAGAGAAAAAAAATTAATAATGCAATAGAATACTGCAGTTGACAGTGATTAGTTTTTTAAATATGCATCAACAGGAGAGTGTTATCTTGAATTGACCGAAAGTGAAGTCATTTTGCTGTAGTTCTTTGCTGACGTTCCTGGGGATGTTAGAATGTGCGGTTTGAGCACAGTCCCTTGCAGGGGTTTTGGCGTTTTCCATGGTTGACAGGGGCGGCAAGCAGGATTATTGTAGTTGTCAGTAGGTTGTTTGATTATTTTTTATTCTATAATATTATTAAGTTATATCTATAGCGGGGTGTTGAGATGCCTGTTTACGAGTATGAGTGTCCGGCATGCGAGAAGGTGATTGAAGTACAACAGCGGATCAGTGATGATCCCCTGTCTGCCTGCCCTGATTGCGGCGGGGAGGTCAAAAAATTGGTTTCCATGAGTTCTTTTCATTTAAAGGGCGGCGGCTGGTATTCTGACGGCTACAGCTCGGCATCCAAGGACACAGACACAAAGAAAACCGAGACAAGCAAGGAAAAAACCGTGACCCCGCCCTGCAAAGGTGGAGACGGTGGAGACGGCGGCGGCTGCAAGAACTGTCCTGCCGCCACCTGATGCAGGTAACTGTACAACTCTGACCCGGCCTTGGCGGCCGGGTTTTTTTATGCCCGG
>CAZQKF010000525.1:0-2117 GCA_964593645.1 uncultured Desulfobulbus sp. | reverse complement strand
ACCGGGGTCTCAGCAGGAGGAAGTTCCGTTATCTCCTGCCGGTGCACCGTAATCCCCGGATGTTCAGCAATAACCTGGGTGATGAATGCAGAAAATTTTTCCCGATCAACTGCCAGGGCTGATCCTGCCGGTACTGCTGTTACATCGGCTGCCTGCATAATCAACGAATTGAACCGCCGCATTTCCTCTTTGAGTAGACCTACAGCAGAACCCACACTGTTGGAACGTAGCGAATTGGAACAGACCAACTCTGCCAAAGATTCCGACTCATGGGCCGGGCTGAACCGATCCGGCTTCATCTCATACAGATCAACGCTTAAGCCGCGTTCTGCCGCCTGCCAGGCAGCCTCACATCCGGCTAAACCACCGCCGATGACAACGATATCACTCATTCTATTGTAACCTCAACTCTTCGACGTCCCCAGTTCAGGGCATCCTGGTGTGATTCAAAGTATAAATCTATTCTATCCGGCCCTTTGATTGCCCCGCCTCTATCAACAACAACTCCCCAGCCCCAGCCTGGGACAAACATCCGGGTGCCGAATGGATAATACCTGGTGTCTGCAGCAATGGTGCCGTCTTCCGGTGCCCAGAGCCATGGGAATACGGTACGAAACGGTATCATCCAGGGATGGGTCAGACTGTCAGTGGAAAACAATCCAGGCTGCGGCTCAACAGGTTCAGTACCGCGGGCAGTCTTGCCGCTGTAGTCACGGCCTTTAGCCTTTCCGGCACTGACATACCTGTTCCAGAAATCAAGTTTCAGATAACTCCAGCTGCCCCGTTCCCAGGAACAACACCGGCCGCAGCCGCAATAGGCCGTTGTTTCCATCATTCTCGTTCTCTTTTGAGCACAACCAGGCAGCAGCACAACCAACAAAAAAAGTACCACAACAGACAAAGGCACAGAGAAACGCCCCTGTGCCTTTGTTAACTGCTTCATACCGGTCTGCCCGGAGTTGGATGTAAACCGACTAATAACGATAATACTCCGGCTTATACGGTCCTTCAACCGGCACACCGATATAATCTGCCTGCTCTTTACTAAGCGTAGTAAGATGGGCATCAATCTTCTTCAGATGAAGTCGGGCAACCATTTCATCAAGTTTCTTGGGCAGAAAATACACCTTATTCTCGTACTGCTCGGAATTTTTCCACAGCTCCATCTGGGCCAGCACCTGATTGGTGAAAGAGTTACTCATGACAAAGCTGGGATGACCGGTTGCACAACCGAGATTGACCAGACGCCCCTCAGCCAGCACAATAATGCGCTTGCCGTCGGGAAAGATAACATGATCGACCTGAGGTTTGATGTTCTCCCACTCAAGATCGCGGATACCGGCAATATCTATCTCAGAGTCAAAATGACCGATATTACAGACAATGGCCTGATCCTTCATCTGATCCATGTGAGCCCGGGTCACAACCTCCAGGTTACCGGTACAGGTTACAAAAATATCACCAACCAATGCTGCCTCCTCCATGGTGGCTACCTTATAGCCCTCCATGGCAGCCTGCAGGGCACAGATGGGATCAATTTCCGTAACAATAACACTGGCGCCCATACCGCGCAGGGCCTGGGCACAGCCCTTGCCCACATCACCGTAACCGACCACAACGCCGACCTTACCGGCAATCATCACATCGGTAGCCCGTTTAATGCCATCGAGCAGTGATTCACGGCAGCCATACAGGTTGTCAAATTTGGATTTGGTGACCGAGTCATTAACATTAAATGCCGGGGTCAGCAGTTTACCCTCTGCAGCCATCTCATTGAGACGATGAACACCGGTGGTGGTCTCCTCGGAGATGCCCCGCACGTCTTTCAGCATTTCCGGGTATTTCTCATGCATGAGCAGAGTAAGATCTCCGCCGTCATCCAGGATCATGTTGGGTGTCCAGCCGTCAGGACCGTTAATGGTCTGCTCGATACACCACCAGAACTCCTCCTCATTTTCTCCCTTCCAGGCAAAGGTGGGAATACCGGCAACAGCCATGGCAGACGCAGCCTGATCCTGGGTGGAAAAGATATTACAGGACGACCAGCGCAGCTCAGCACCCAACTCAACAAGGGTTTCCATCAATACAGCGGTCTGGATGGTCATGTGCAGACAACC
>CAZQKF010000524.1:0-2120 GCA_964593645.1 uncultured Desulfobulbus sp. | reverse complement strand
ACGGTGACCATGACAAAACCGCTGATCACAAAAAACAGATCCACACCGAACATGCCGAACTGGAAAAAGTCAGGAAGGATCGTCTTCGCACCGCCGTATTTTTGTTCAACGGACAGGAGATGAAACAAAACAATCAGGAGTACGGCAACACCGCGCAGCGCCTGGATGTTTCGGATCTTATGTGGAGCAACCGGTGTCGGGTTCAAGAAGAGTCTTTACCCTGTTAGCTTTTGCGCAGGATCCGTTTATCACCGACTCGGATGGTCAGTTTGATCTTGTCAAAATACTCCAGCAAAGGGATGGAGAACTTGCGGGTAAGCCCGGTCATATCCTTGAAGCGGGGGGCATCAATCTCACCTTCCCGGGCAATAAAACTAGTGACCTGTTTACCTAACTGCTCAAGTTCTTCTGCATGGAAGAAGAGCGATTCATTTATTTTCACCAGGGTATCCTTCTGTAGAAGCAGGTCAATGATCTGGCGAATCTGTTGTTCGGAAAACTCGGCAAAGGTGGCCAGGACATCTTTAAGGTTGGGCGGTCTGAGACCGGCTTTTTTATATAGGGTTCCAATCTTTTCCTGCATTTCCTGCTCGTCCATCTGCAGGGTAACCTCATGGCCAGTCATGTGAAGGTCGGCACCTTCCTGTACCAGGAGGTCTTTTTTAATCAGGGTATTGAGTGTATATTGAAACAGTTTCGGATCCACCCGCGGTTTGAGCTGGGAGCGCAGTTCTTCGCGGGCCAGCCCGCTCTTGAGCGGATTGTCCTTATGGTACTGGGTGAGCAGGCTGACAATGGTTTCTCCCAACTGTTCCACAACCGGGGCCGCAATCAGCCTCTGGCGGTCTGATTCAACTACCAGGATCTTGCCGGTGGAAATGGGCTGCTGCAGCTGTTTTTTCAGTTTCTTGCCAAATACGCCAAGCCGGGTGGAGAGTTGATCAGCTGTTATGCCCTGCAGACCGCTTTCCTTGAGAAAGAGCAGCATTTTTTCTTCCACACTGTCTGCTTTGTAAATGGAGAAAATCTCATGATTACGCAGTCGGTCTCGTTCAACTGTGCGTTTACGTTTGGGCGGGGCATTGTTGAGAATAACCCCACCGCCGATGGTGGCAATGGGCGAGTAACTGCGGATAACAAAGCGGTCGCCGGGCCAGACCGCAGCTGCTTCCTGCAGGATGATCTGGATATTGGCATTTTGTCCGGGCTGGACAACATCGTCTTCCATGAGCACGACCCGGCCGACAATCTCTTTGGTGCCCACATGCACCCGCACCTGGGTTCTGTTTTTCAGCTCTTTGGTGTTGGTTGCCAGAAAGTGCAAATCAGCATCAAGCAGGGTGGACGGCACCATGGAGTCAGGCGTTGCGGCCAGATCGCCACGGTTAATCTCCTCTTTTTCAATGCCCTGCAGGTTAATGGCAGTTCGGTGTCCGGCCTCGACCACCTCCTGATCCTTGCCGTGCACCTGGATGCCGCGAATCTTGGCCAGTAACTTGCCCGGGTAAAACATCAGGTCTTCACCAACCGTTATCCGGCCGGATAGCGAGGTGCCGGTAATGACGGTACCAAAGCCTTTCATGGAAAATACCCGGTCAACAGCCAGTCGAAAGGGGCCGAATTCCTCCTGAAAGTTAATGGTCTTCACCTTTTTATCCAAGATATTCTTTACTTCATCAATACCTTCACCGGTGGTGGAGGAGACCACCAGCATGGGTGCTTCTTCGAGGAAACTGCCGGAGAAAAATTCCCTGACATCGTCCTGAACCATTTCCAGCCAGTCTTCTTCCACCATGTCCTTCTTGGTCAGGATGATCAGCCCGTCTTTCACCCCGAGCAGGCGACAGATATCGAAATGCTCCCTGGTCTGGGGCATGATGCCCTCATCGGCGGCAATAATAAAGGCAACCATGTCCATGCCTGCAGCCCCGGCCACCATGTTGCGGATAAATTTTTCATGACCGGGTACGTCAACAATACCCAACCGGTGGCCGCAGGGCAGATCGAGAAAGGCAAAGCCCAGTTCAATGGTAATGCCCCGTGCCTTTTCCTCTTTGAGTCGATCGGTTTCAATACCGGTCAGGGCCCGGATCAGGCTGGTTTTACCATGATCTACATGG
>CAZQKF010000523.1:0-2128 GCA_964593645.1 uncultured Desulfobulbus sp. | reverse complement strand
AACGGGCGGCCTATAATAACCAGCAGGCGATGATCAAGCAGACCGAGCGTTTTATTACCCGTTTCCGGGCCAAATCCACCAAGGCCAAGCAGGTACAGAGCCGGGCCAAGCAGCTGGAAAAACTGGAGCGGATTGAGCTTGCAGAAACAGAGCGCACTATTCATTTTTCCTTTCCGCCGGCAGCACCGTCGGGACGTGAAGTGTTCCAGCTCAAAGGGGTGAATAAGGAATATGACGGCAAACAGGTCTTTAAGGATGTAAACCTTGAACTGCAGCGTGGTGATAAACTCGCCGTTGTCGGAGTGAACGGGGCCGGCAAGACTACGCTATTGAAGATTATGGCAGGGCTGGAACCGGCCGAAGGCACGATCCACCAGGGTCATAATGTTATTCTCACCTATTTTGGCCAGCACCAGGCCCAGGAGTTAAGTGGTGAGCTGGATGTGCTGGATACGGTGTACCACGCTGCCCAGGATATGACCGTGACCAAGGTGCGCTCGCTGCTTGGCGCCTTTTTGTTTACCGGTGACGAAGTGGAAAAAAAGGTGCAGGTACTCTCCGGCGGTGAAAAGAGCCGGGTGGCCCTGGCCAGAATGCTGATTAAACCAGCCAACCTGATGCTCCTTGATGAGCCTACCAATCATTTGGATATCACCTCCCAGGAGGTCCTGCAGGAGGCCATGGCCCAGTACGAGGGCACAATTATCGTGGTCTCCCATAACCGTTTTTTTGTTAATTCTTTTGTCAATAAGGTGCTGGAGATCAGGGACGGACGGGCTACCCTGTTTTTAGGTAATGTGGATGATTATCTTGCCGCCAGAAAACAGCAGCAGGACGAACAGGACGGGCAAGAGCAGCAATCAGCAGCAGAACAGCAAAAGTCCGAACCCGACGGTGGCGACCGCAAGGCCCAGCGCCGGGAGCGGGCACAGAAACGGCAGAAGTTAAGCGGCAAGCTCAAACCATGGAAAAAAAAGGCGGCTGAGGCAGAGAAACAAATAGAGCCCCTGGAAGAGCGCAAGAGCGAGTTGGAGGCGATGATGGCAGATCCGGAGCTGTACGCTGATCAGCAAAAATGGTCTGCAACCAGCAAGGAGTACAGCGAGCTCAAGCGTCGCCTGGAGCGCCAGTACGAACAGTGGGAGCAAGCCCAGGAAAAGATTGAAGAGATTGAGGCACTGATCTAATCAACAGTTTGTTTGGCTATGCGTAAAATCCATACTCTGACAATATGTTGCTGTATGATCCCGGCCCCCCGGGCGATAACACGCTGAGATTAAGAATGGCAGAAAAAGTCCCCGAAGATATAAAAAAAGACCTGGATCGTGCAGCTGAACTCCATCAGCGCACGGCATCAGACTATGCAAAATGCGTGGAGTTCAACAAGTTGATGTCTGGTCTGCTGGCACGGTTGGAAGATGCCGGCTGCGACAGAACCGCCGACAAGGTAATGGGAATCTTGCTGGACTGTAATCCCAGGGAAGGCTGCCACTGCGATAATTCCACCCGGATCGGCGGAAAGATGAAACGGCCGTTATACCCTGAATAAGAGCGGTAGCACCTTGTTTCCATTCCATCTCACAGAGACCTATGTTTTCCACTCGTTTCCACGAAGAAATTTGAGGCAAAATATGGTATGCTCAATTAGCTTGCATAAGCCTTTTTTCCTGTTTATGTATGCTGGTTCCTGTTTCTATTTCGGCTGGTTGCTTATATTTGGTCGTTATAGGAAGAGGCCGTGAGAGTCTATAGTACTCTACTCAAAAAAATCAGGAGTCCCTCCAATGAAAAAAATTATTCTCATTGTCTTTCTGGTCGCAGGTGCGGCGGGAGCTTTTTTGTACCTCAACCGTGCAACAACTCCGGCCGACAGCGAGTATTATGCCGATTACCTGCCCCAGGATACCCTGGCAACGGTCAGTCTGCTTGATCTGAAGGGGCTGTCTGAAACCTTTCCGCTTTCAAGCTTAGGTAATTTTTTTGCCAAATCCACCATCCATGGAATACTGACCGAGCTCGGTTCGCCGGCTGAGGGGCTTAAAGAGTATGACGATATATATGACGGAATTGCCGGAGTAATGACCAATCCAGCCTTTCGACAGGTTTTTGGCAAAAAAATTACCTAAGC
>CAZQKF010000522.1:0-2135 GCA_964593645.1 uncultured Desulfobulbus sp. | reverse complement strand
CAAAACAACGATATGAAGCAAAATGAAAGATGTAGTGCCATAACGACAAAGATGACAGGGGTAACTGCTTAATATTATAGCTGTTTATGTTTTGCAGTCACAAAGTTGGGCCAACAGGACATTCCTCTCAGGACTCCGATTGTTCGTTATGTTGGCAGCTGGAGTTTTGCTATCTTTTTTTTCGGGGACGGTGATGTTGTTTTCGCTTCTGGCGCGGCGGGGCATTGAGCAGTTCCTCATCCGGCTGGCAGCAGGGCATGGGAACGCCTAGAAACTCTTCAATCTCAGGCAGATAAAACGAGCCCTTTTCATCGGCAAAACTAACCGATATTCCTGCAGCTCCTGCCCGGCCGGTACGGCCAATTCTGTGCACATAATCTTCCGGTTCATAGGGAAGGGTGTAATTAATTACATGGCTAATTCCTGAAATATGAATGCCGCGACCGGCAACATCGGTGGCAACCATAACCTCAACCTGACCGCCGCGAAAGCGCTCCAGCCGCTTGGTCCGCTGATCCTGTGGGACATCACCGGTGAGCAGGACACAGTTGACTCCATCGCGCCGTAATCGTTCACTTAAGGTCTTGGCCTCACGCTTCATGTTGGTAAAGACCATGATCCGTTCATGATCGCGCTGGGTGATCATATTGTAAACCACATTATATTTTTCTTCACTGGTGGTCATATAGACTATCTGCTCAACCGATTCCACGGCGACCTGTTCTTTTTCCGTTTCAATAAACTGTGGCTGCACGCACCATTGGGCAGAGAGCTGTTTGACCTCATCGGTGATGGTTGCGGAAAAGAGCATAGTCTGACGCTTTTCTTTGGCCGGGGTTTGATAGATAATTCTGCGTACATCCGGGATAAAGCCCATGTCAAGCATTCGATCAGCCTCATCCAGAACCATTATACCGGCCTGGTCAAGATACACCACTCGTTTGGACACGAAATCAAGCAGGCGCCCCGGTGTGGCAACAATGATGTCCACTGGCCGCCGGGCAAGATCCTGCATCTGCTTCTGATAATCCGTGCCGCCATAGACTGCTGCCACCCGAATCGGGGTGTATTTTCCTATGGCACGGGCATCTTTGGCTATCTGGATCACAAGTTCCCGGGTGGGGGCAATAATCAGAGCCCGCGGGGTACCGGGCCGCCTCTTTACCTGTTGTCCCCGCAGCAGACGGCTGAAAATTGCAACAAGGAAAACCGCACTTTTGCCCATTCCGGTGCTGGCACGTCCGATCATATCCTTGCCGTCAAGGGCTATGGGCAGGGCCTGCTGCTGGATAGCAGTACAATATTTAAAATCCAGATCAGCAATACCGTGCATGATCGACGGCGGCAGTTTAAAATCATGAAACCGGGCCTTGTCCGTGACCGTTTCAACTGTAAACTGATCCTGGGTCCACTGGAGTTTTCTCTGTCGACTGCCTTTACCGCCTGCAGCACGGGGCTCTGCATTTGTTTTCGCTACAACCTGTTTCGGCTGATTGCGTGATCCAGACAACGATTGCGCTGCCGGAGCGACCGGTTCTTCGCCAATAACTGCTCGTGTCTGCAGCTCATCGGGTGGGGTGAGCTTTGGGGGCTGCCATACTGTCAGGCCGGCCCTAACCGATCTTCTCTTTTTGGCCTGACCAATGGTGATCATCCTACCGCCCCTGCGCTGTCCAAATCTATGTCTCATTCATTCACTCAATAAAATAATTCTTTACAGACTGGCCTGATACTTTGCCGCGCCTGTTCTCTGTACAGAGAAATTCTGGATAATACCATTACTGTCGGCAAATTACCGCACAAATACTTTTCCTGATTAAATACTCAGTAAACTTGGGATGGGCAGAGAATATTCGACAGATAGAACAGAGGGAATTAATAGAGGATAACAGCGAGCGCCACAGAGATAAACCGATTCACACAACCCTCTGTGTCAGGCCACCACTGCAGCCGTCAGTGGTAAAAGGCGCCGGAACATTGTCCTGATCTGCTTTACGTACGACAAGGAGTTCCTGCCGCCCCATCTCCAGCTGGCGCTCAACGGCGTCAGTACCCGACTCAAGAACTTCAATGGGCGTTTCCCCAGCCCAACTGCAGGCAGTAGACAGAAGAACAAAAATTAGTACCCACATTTC
>CAZQKF010000521.1:0-2137 GCA_964593645.1 uncultured Desulfobulbus sp. | reverse complement strand
CGATCCCCTACCATATAGGAGCGGCTGAGATCGATATTAAGCTCAGCTGATGCCTGCTCCAACAGGCCGGTTTTCGGCTTGCGGCAGTTGCAGATCTGCCGGTATTGTTCTTCCTTGGCCTCAGGGTGATGCGGACAGATATACAGCCCGTCAATATGGGCTCCGTCCCGGGCCAACTCTGCATTCATCTTTTCGTTGACATCTTCAAGCAGGGAGGCGGGAAAATAACCCCGGGCCAATCCTGACTGATTGGTGACGACCACCACCGGAATACCAAGATCGTTCAGCCTGCGAATGGCCCGGCCCACACCGGGGAGCAAAACAAACCGGCTGATATGGTTGATATAGCCCATCTGCTCGTTAATGGTGCCGTCACGATCCAGGAAGACTGCTGCTTGTTTGCTCATCTATCGCCTTTCTCTGTAAGAAATTCCAGGGCAGTTGCCGCCACCTCATCCACACTTATCTCTTCCATACACTTGAAATGCTCTTTGGGGCAATGGGTCTTCATGCACGGGCTGCAGGAAAGCGGTTTCCGGATAACAGCGGCCTGTTTGCTGTAGGGGCCGGTTGCCACATGATCCGTGGAACCAAAAATTGCCACCAGGGGTGTATTGAGAGCTGCAGCAACATGCATCAGCCCGGAATCATTGGTTACAAAAACATCACACCGGTCAATACAGGCCAGGGCTGAAGCCAGACTGGTTTTCCCGGTCAGGTCAAGCACGAACGCCCCATCTGCTGCAGCTGTAATCTCAGCAGCTGCCTGCTGATCCGCTTCCGTTCCAAAAATCACGATCAACCCGCCAGTGGCACCGGCAAGACGCGCGGCAAGGCGGCCATATTTTCCAGCAGGCCAACGCTTTGCCGGTCCGTAAGCTGCACCCGGATTCAGACCAATAATCGGTACATCCCTGCCCTGCCGAGCCTCCTGCAGCAGCTTATCGGATGCCTTGACCGCATCCGGATCAAGAAAAAGCTCCAGAGTATCCGGCCCGGGTTGCAGTCCCAGTCCGGCAAGCATTTCTTGGTAATAATGCACCTGATGTTTTGTACCAATCTCAGGGTGTTTACGAACCCCGTGGGTCAACAGCAACCTCCTGCCGTCGGTTGTATAACCGGCCCTAACCGGAATACGAGCCAGGGTAGTGATCAGGGCTGCTTCAAAGGCGTTCTGTAGCAGGATTGTCGCATCAAAATGGAGTTTTTTCAGGTCAGCTGCCAGCCTGATCTTGCCTTTCACTCCCTGATGACGACCTTTTTTATCATAGATAAATATATGATCAATATGGGAACAGGCGGAAAATACATCGGCAACCCACGGCAGGGCCAGCAGGGTGATATCGGCATCAGGGAAATTCTTCCTGATGGTTCGCACTGCAGGGATGGTCATGATCGCATCACCGATCCAATTGGTGGAACGGATCAGAATTTTGGCCGGTTTATCAGGAAAGGAGCGCATGAACAGGTCTTACGATTCCTGATCAGCCAGCAGAGTAGCCAGATTTTCCGCAGCAAAGGTGATGGAAGAATCCTGGCCCAGGGCAACCTGATAATTTTCAATGGCCTCATCGACCCGGCCAAGCCGCTGCAGGTTAATGGCTAAATTGGCATAATCAATGGCAGACACCGGGTTAAGTTCCACAGCCCGCGTAAAATGATGGACAGCCTGTTCAAAACGACCGGCCTTAAAATGACACACGCCTAAAATATTATGAATATCCGGCCGTTCTTCATCAAGTGCAAGCCCCTGTTCCAGCATCGGCACAGCCTCTTCAAACCGCTCAAGATCACGCAGACAACTGCCGGTATAGGAATACAGATACGGCTTATCCTCCTCATTGGGATCAAGGGTTAATGCACGCTGAAAACAAACCAGGGCCGGTTCAACGATTCCCTGCTCATACAGGTTACGGCCGCGATAAAATTCCAGATAATAGGCATCCGGCAGTTCCTGCTGCATGTCGGCAAGTTTTTCCTCAAGGGCACCGGGCTCCAGCAGCTCAGCAGCAAGCTTTGCAGCAAACAGGGGGGCATCGCCGGAATCAGCTCGTTCCCGAAAATGAGCACCGGGAATTATGGTATAGGCGGCCGGAATTTGTAGCTTGGGGTGCATGGTATTCACCACCAGCACATC
>CAZQKF010000520.1:0-2148 GCA_964593645.1 uncultured Desulfobulbus sp. | reverse complement strand
TGCCCTGCCGAGTCATAGTGGTCAGATAAAACCGGCAGTTACACTGCTGCCTGACCAATGCGAAAATCAAGGCACGGGCGGCCTGGACCTCGCCTATTGATGCGGCATGAATCCAGATCATCCGGCGTGAATCAGGCGCACAACCAAGTGCATTGCCGAGCCGGGAGGGAAGATTCCAATGCGGAACAAGCAGCTTAAACAGCGGTGCCGTACCAACAAGGATCACATGGAAAATCCCGCCCATTATGCGATACAGGCTATACAGCAACGAACTCCCCTGTCTGCCCTATTATCTATTATCATTTTGTATACAAAATTTATTAATAAAACAGGATTCCCGTGGAGAGTCAATAGCGAACAAATGGCGCCCGACGAAAACCGGTTTTCAGTTTTTCTTGACAACCCCAGCCATGGTTTGTAAGCACTCTTGCAATACTGGGATTATATTGTTGGCTGAATTGTTCTTCCAACAGAGGTAACCCGTCAAAACCGGTTAGAAAAACGTATCCTGGAGACCTCAATGAACAAACTGTTATCCATTCTTCTCATAACAGCGCTGTTTGTTTGTTCCGGACAACCTGCTTCTTCACAAGAGACCAAGGGAAAAAAAATGAAAGACGGATTGTATGCTAAAATTATCACCAACAGGGGCGATATTCTGCTCAAACTCTATTACGACAAGACACCGCTCACGGTCATCAACTTTGTCGGCCTTGCCGAGGGTACGCTCACCTACGGCGGTGCAGAAAAACCCACCGGCACCAAGTTTTATGATGGTCTTAAGTTCCACCGAGTCATTAAAGATTTTATGATCCAGGGCGGCTGCCCACTGGGTACCGGCACAGGCGGTCCAGGCTACACCTTTGCCGATGAATTTGATTCTTCGCTTAAGTTCAGCGGCCCCGGCGTACTGGCCATGGCCAATGCAGGGCCGGGAACCAATGGCTCCCAGTTCTTTATTACCCATGTGGCCACCCCGCATTTAAACAACAAACACACCATATTCGGCCATGTAGTTAAAGGGCAGGATATTGTCGACTCCATCCAGCAAAATGACACCATTGAAAAGGTGGAGATCATCCGGGTGGGCAAAAAGGCTGAGCAGTTCAAAACCGACCAGGCCGCCTTTGAACGCGCCCAGGCTGACATCAAAGGTGCCAAACAGTCTGCCGATGATGATGAGCAGAAAAATATCATCAAGATGATCAAGCAGAAATGGCCGGAAGCACATTATAGCCATACCGGCATGTACTGGGTTGTGACCAAGGAAGGTACTGGTGAAAAGCCCAAAGCGGGCAATACTATCAGCGCCCATTACACCGGCCGCCTACTCTCCAATAATAAAAAATTCGACAGCTCCTACGACCGCGGTGAACCCCTGAAATTTGAGGTTGGCGTCGGCCGGGTCATCAAAGGCTGGGACCAAGCATTGTTGAACATGAAACGCGGCGAAAAACGAACCCTGATCATTCCGCCCAAGCTTGCTTACGGTGAGCAGGGAGCAGGCGGCGTGATTCCACCGAATGCCTGGCTGGTCTTTGATGTAGAGCTGGTTGATTTCTGATCAGTTCATCTCTGTTTCTGTTCCAGCAAAGGCACCTGTTCCCGATAACTTCGGAGAGCATGTGCCTTTTTTTATGCCGGAATATAATGCGCGAATACGTCACTATCTAAGAGTACACGGAGAAAACCATGATCTACAAAGCTGTTTTCCATCTCAACCTGAATGAAGAAATGCCCATAAACCAGGGCCTGAACAATGTGACGAACCTTTTGAACTCCGTTGAAGAGCACGAGGTTATCATGCTTTTCAACGGCCCGGCAGTCAGCCTGGTTGCCTGGGATGACTGCCTTCCTTTTCTGGAACGGATCAAAGACCTTCACAAACAGGGCGTTCAATTTCAGGCCTGTGAAAATGCGCTGGAAAAATTTGAGGTCAGTAGGGATGATCTCATCGAGGAGTGTACGATTATTCCAGCAGGCATCACCACATTAATTGATCTACAGAACAAGGGTTTTTCTTATATTAAACCCTGAGTCACAAACGATTGCGTACCCTATTGAGCCAAAAGCAGGCTTGACCCTATATCTTTCTCTTTGCGGCGGTAAAGGAGACCCTGTTCGTTTTTGCCGCTGATCCGCAATGGA
>CAZQKF010000519.1:0-2151 GCA_964593645.1 uncultured Desulfobulbus sp. | reverse complement strand
ATTACTTTAAAGTCCTCAACTGGATAATGCTCCGTGTATGAACTCATCATGGCGGTGGCAAGATGCCAGTCAGCTTTGCTGTGGTCATCCTGAGCACGGTTGGCATACACCTGATCGATGTGTTCGAGAACTTTTTCGAGGTTCCGCTGCCCGTGCCAGATTTCCAAACAGTCGTGAATGACTGATCCGAAAGCCAGGTTGTGATCCCGCTCCAGAGGAACAAGCTCCCTCAGGTAGCGGTATTCACAAGCCTTGCGGCAGTTGCGGAAGAGCCGCCACATGGAATAAGTGGTGGTCATCATTTCGCTCATACCGCCACCTCCATTGCGGAAGGTGCTTTTGCATTACAGGCGCATCCGCCACCGACAGGTTCACGGTCAATCATTACTGAACGCTCGCCATATTCCTTGATGGCAAATCCGGTAAAGATGCTTGCCAGATCGCAGCCGACCTTGGTTGCTGCATCGATAAAGCAGGTGCGATTCTGCTTATCCAGATTGAAGCGGGATTCCATCCTCACTCTGGAGTGTCCATAGATGCTTTCCACAGCCAGCAACGCCAGCATGAAGGTATCTTCCAAGTCCTGAGCCGGGACCGACTGATCAAAGCGATACTTGTAAGTTTCCATTATTAATCTCCTCTTGTTTCTCAGGTTTTCTGTTTACCGAGGCCCCGGTCGTCCGCTTCATGCGGCACGATGCTTACTTACCGGAACTCCGGGCGATGCGTCGGTTTATCAAAGGTATTCTTCCAAACCCGCTTCCCTGAAGGCATCCCGGAGCTTGGTCAGTTTTCCGTAGAGAGTGCTACGCGGAACACCCATCTCCCTTGCAATTTCAGCCATGTTGCTCGACTGAAGTTTCTCGCAAAGTTCCTGAAGGTCTTCCGGAAGAGTGGCAATCACCCGGTCGACATCAAAGCGGATGTCGTTCTGACGCTGTTCAATGGTTTCCCTGCCTTGGTGTCCTATCTGTCCGTCACTTGAAACCTGCTCAATACGTTCTGTGGAATCATCATCGCCGCCCGGAATGGGGTCATTGAGAGAAGCTGTGCATTTGCGCCAATCCCTGCATTGAGCAAAACGGGCCTCAAGAATGTTTGAAATCCGCCGTTCCACAATGCGGGTCATGAAGGTGGTCTTTTTGCCTTTGGCGGGATTGAAGTGCTTCATTCTGCTGAGCAGATCGATCATCAGTTCCTGTTCGAGATCCTGCCGATCGTTTTCTGTTAATCCGGCTTTGCCTACCAGTTGTCTTGCTTTGTGCCGAATAAGGTCTGCAGCATATGCATCAATGCCGTCATAGGAATTTCGATAAAACATTTGGTCCTCCTCGGAGCGAGGAGGAGCACCGCGTGGGTGTCGAACGGGCCGGAAACAGAGTGAGGAGCTGAGCGGGCAAGCTTAAGCGTTGCAGGTTCGCCTTTTCTGCCACCTGCCGTGATGATAAAAACACGGTCAGGTTTGGCTCGGCGACACCCACAACAGCCTCCGCCTTGCGTCCAGCTTGTTGTCGAAGTGTCTAAATTTTCAGTTTGTTATGCTGCTCGTTCCTCGATGCGGATCAGGAATGGCAGCCCATGTTTAATTTCAAGATGACGAATGGTTCCGTCGCCCATGCGGGTAAGGTGTTCAAAAAGAGAGAGCACCTCCTGTTTCAGGGTGAAGTCATCCTTCTCCAATTCTGGGCGGATACCGTTCTGGCCGCCCAGTTTGATTTCACGCTCAATAATGGTGTCTGCGCTGAATTCGGGATTGCCGCCAACGACTGGAATGTTGGAAATGCGCCCGAAGTTAATCTGCTGCATCAACTCAATGAGTTTCTGCTGCTGTCCGTTTAGTGATGTCTTCTTTATCTGGTTCATGCCGAACCTCCTTTTTTGAGGACCTCCCGGAAGACAGGTTCGGCATGCTTTATCCGGGTGAGGTCGTGAACGTCTTTGTGTTCACCAGACCTGTCACCCTTCTTTGGCGAAATTTCGTTTTGGCTCTGAAAATTCACCAGACGAGGAAGCGGTGAGATTCGGTAATTGGTTGAAATAGAGGGGATTTGATGTGATTAAAACGGGGAAATATTTTTTAACTTTTTTTGCCACCCCTCAGTGAAATTTCGTTGGACTCACTCGGCAGGGCATAAAAAAAGCCGACACAAA
>CAZQKF010000518.1:0-2162 GCA_964593645.1 uncultured Desulfobulbus sp. | reverse complement strand
ATGCATTCCCACGCAGAGCGTGGGAACAAAAGTTTTTGGGGGAAAATTTGATTGTTAGATTTATCATCAGACATATCAGCCCGCTGGGGTGAGGATAAATTTATTCTCCTGCTCCACGACTGTTCTCTTGCCCAGGCACACAGAATGGAGGCACGCCTGAGCAATGCACTCGCCTCGACGATTTTATTTACTGCAGGTATTGCGGAATTTACAGCAGACGATACAGGAGAGAGTTCTCTGGCCCGGGCAGACAAACAGCTTCTTGAGAAACAACAGACCAGCCTGCGAAGGATTACAGATGCAGCCCTTGAGCAGGAATACCCTGAAGCCGATCAACCGGCAACGGTCACAGTAGATATATAATGAAACTACCCGTCGAAAATTCCTGTTGCCTTCAGCCTGCTGTGTCCCCAGACTGCAAGATGCCGGTCACTCACCTCGCTGCAGTACAGATCTAGCCCAGCCTGTGCCAACTGCGACCGCACCTCTTCCACTCGAAAAGCGGCAAGCAGAGAGTTATAGAAATCTTCCTGCAGAATCGGGGATTCATTGCCAGCATAGGTGTCTACAATGTTCCGGGCCGTCTCTTTTGAATCAGGCCGAAGCAAATCCATAATCAAAACTGCAGCACCAGGGGTTGCGCACTCTTTGACTGTTTGCCAAAGGGCCTGCGGCTGATGGAGATGGTGGAGCAGGCTGTTTGAAAGGATTACCTGGAAGCTGCCCAGGATCTCTGCACAGGGCAGGCATCGGCAATGCAGGGTAATGCGGTGGTCCAATTTTTCCGATGCAACTCTACTGCGACCGGGAGCCAGCATAGCTTCAGCCCCGTCAATGCCTACACAGCTGCACTCTGAATATTTGCGGGCAAAACGAACAAGAATATCGGCCGGTCCGCAGCCAAGATCCAGCACCTGGCCGCAGCCTGAAAAGTCAGGAAACTTACTGGCAAACAACTCAAGAAACTGGATGTTTGGCCCGGAAAAATCCGCCTGGGCATAGGCCTGCCCCTGGACATTTTCCTCCATTAACTCCGGCTCAAGAATTCGATTCATAACCGCCTCTAACGTTTTGTCCGGCCACTTCGTTCTTTAAAGATAAGGCGCACCGGCACCAAATCCAGACCAAGCCCTTCACGAAATCGATTTTTTAAAAACCGCTGATACGAAAAATGAATCCCTTTGGGATAGTTGGCAATCACGGCAAAGGAAGGCGGAGCCGTACCGATCTGGGCGGTATAATAGAGTTTCAGCCTGCGCCCTCGGTACAGGGAGGGTTCATGGTGGTTGACAGCGGCCTCAAGCAACCGGTTTAAGGCACTGGTCGGAAAACGTTCATAAAACTGACGATACATCTTGCCGATTGTCGGGAAAATCCGTTTAATCCCGTACCCTGTCGTTGCAGACACCCTGAATACCGGGGCAAAGGGAATAAAATTTGTGGCCAGGCGAACCTCTTCCAGCAGCCAGTCCTGCTTCTTTTTATCGTCTTTAATCAAGTCCCATTTATTAATTAAAATCATCAACGCCCGGCCATGATCCTGAGTGTAGCCGATAACCCGGGTATCCTGTTCGGTAATGCCCTCCTGGGCATCTATAAGTACCACCGCAATATCACAACGGCCCAGGGCCTTGAGCGCTTTAAGAATAGAAAATTTTTCGAGCTTATCCTTGGTCTTCCCCTTGCGGCGAATTCCTGCAGTATCAATAAGCTGATAATGATATTGATCGCGGCTGAGCAGGGTATCCACAGAGTCCCTGGTTGTGCCTGAAATATCTGAAACCACCATCCGCTCCTGGCCGATGATTGCATTGATCATGGAGGACTTGCCTACATTGGGGCGGCCGAGAAAGGCAATCCGGGTGGTTCCTTCGGGCAGGCCGGGTGGTGCGTCGACTTTTTCAAGTTTCTCAATCAGCCCGTCCATCAGCGTTTTAAAACCGTAACTGTGATCAGCAGACAGAGCCCATAACTCGGCAACTCCCAACTCCCAGAACGGAGACAACAGGTCCACCTCAAAATCGGGTGAGTCGATTTTATTTACTACAAAAAAGACCTGCTTTTCCGTGCGGCGCAGGAGATCGACAATCTCATGATCACTGGGGGTCAACCCCTGGCGCCCGTCCATGAGAAATAAAATGACATCAGCCTCTTCAATGGCC
>CAZQKF010000517.1:0-2163 GCA_964593645.1 uncultured Desulfobulbus sp. | reverse complement strand
GCCATGAAAATGGAAAACGTTTTACGGGCAACCAATGACGGCGTTATTTCAAAACTCGTGACCTGCCAGGGAGACTGCCTGACCGTTGATCAGGTTATCCTTGAGTTTGAAAGCTGAATTCTACACTATGAACCCTATACTGGATCTTGGCAATATACAGATCAGCTGGCTGAACGGCGGTGAGTTTGAGCTGGATGGCGGCACCATGTACGGGGCTGTGCCCAAGGTATTGTGGAACAAAAAATATCCTGCAGATGAAAACAACTACATCAGGATGCTCAATGCCCCGCTGCTGGTACGGACGGGTGATAAAAATGTCCTGATCGACACCGGTCTGGGCAATAAATTCAGCGAGAAACAAAAACAGATTTTCCGGGTCTGCCGCGACTGGACAGTCACCGAAGATCTGAAGAAACTGGGCCTGGATCGCCGGGATGTTGATGTCGTCATCCTCACTCACTGCGACTTTGATCATGCCGGCGGCCTGGTCATGCTAAGCGAGCAGGGAAAGACGAAGCTGAGCTTTCCTGCGGCCCGTCATATTGTTCAGTCAACCGAGTGGCAGGATGTACAGCAGCCCAATATCCGCTCAATCCATACCTATTGGCCGGAAAACTTTGCAGGCCTTGGTGACAGCGGTCTACTGGAAATAGTTGCCGGCGAGGCGGAAATTGTCCCAGGTATTACAGTCCGACACACCGGCGGCCATACCCGCGGCTATCAGCTGGTGGAAATCCAGGGCTCCGAGGGTTGCGCTGTCCACCTTGGCGACCTCCTGCCCACTCATACCCACACCAATCCGCTGTGGATCATGGCCTATGACAACTTTCCCATGGACGTGATCCAACTTAAGCAGGAACTGCTTCCTCGCTACCAGCAGCAGCAATGCTGGTTCACCATGTATCACGATATCTTTATGAAGGCCTACCGCCTGGATCAAAACGGACAGGTTACAGAGCGTATTGAATAACAACTGCGGCCTGCGGTTTTTGCAGCAGGGTTGTCGATTCATCTTTACCTTGGTCGGAAAATTTGCTTCATTACAGGTAGAGTATAAATTCTTGCAGAAGCCCGGTTCCCCGGGCGATTACGACTAAGAGATAGAGTTGTGTCGTTTCGCCCGACGAACTGGGCTTCTGTCGTTGCGTAATGCATTCTCAACCTATGGAGAACATAATGAAAACAATGAAAATGAGTGTAGTGCTCGGCAGTGCCCTGGCAGCCCTGCTGATGATTGGTCAGGCCAACGCTGCTGATCTGAAGATCGGTATTATGGTACCCACCACCGGTTCCGAGGCCACGGCCGGTAAGGATATGGAAAATTCCATTAAACTGGCAGTAGACGAGATCAATAAGGCCGGCGGTGTACTGGGCATGAATGTGGTCACCATTACCGGTGATGACGGCTGTGACCCCCAGATGGCCTCTTCTGCTGCATCCAAGCTGGTTTCCAGTGACGTGGTCGGCGTAGTCGGCGGTTACTGCTCCGGTGCCACCCTGCCCACTCTGAAAATCTACGGCGATGCCGGTACCCCCTTTGTAATTGCTGCAGCCAACTCCACCAAACTTATTGATGCCAATCCCGGCACTTCGTTCCAGATCAACTCTACCGGTTTTGATCAGGTCAACACTGCAGTGAAACTGTTTAAGGAGAAGGGTATAAAAAAACTGGCCATTGTCCATCAGGGCGACGGCTATTCCGAGGATCTGGCCAAGCTGACCAAGGAAAAATGGGAATCAATGGGTCTGGAAGTTGTTGCCTATGAGGTGGTCAACAAGGGCGAGCAGGATCAGTCTTCGCTGGTGACCAAGCTCAAGTCCAAGGCCCCGGATGCCGTGTTCTGGACTGCTTATTACTCCGACGGCGCCCTGCTGATCAAACAGCTGCGCCAGGCCGGTTACCGCAAATTGATTGCCGTGGGCGATGGTTCCAACTCTCCCAAGCTGCTTGAGATTGCCGGTAAGGCCTCCGAAGGCGTCTACTGTTTTTCCAACCCCACAGCGGATTACCTGCCCGCAGCCAAGGCGTATACAGCAAGCTATAAGGCAAACTACAAACAGTCTCCCGATGCCTACGGGCCTCTTGCCTATGACGGTATGAAGCTGATGGCCGATGCCATTACCCGGGCCGGTTCAACCGACCATGCCGCCATCGTCAAGGCA
>CAZQKF010000516.1:0-2190 GCA_964593645.1 uncultured Desulfobulbus sp. | reverse complement strand
CCCGATTACCTTGACGGTATAACGGCGGTACATATTGAGCGGATTAATGAGCTGATTAAGCGTGTTGTCGGAACAGCTGGATCTGATTATCTTGACGTCTATGCCGCCATGTCAACAACGCCGTCCCTGTTTATCGATGGAGTCCATCCCAATGCTCAGGGTGCTGAAGCTCTGGCAGATCTGGTATATAAAAAAATTCTCAGTCAGTGACAGTCGGAATTATCGTATGAAAAAGATGCTGTTTTCTTCTTTTGGCCCTGCAGGTTTTTTGCTGTTGCTGGTCGCTGCTGTTGTAGGCAGTGGCGCGGTCAATGCCTCTTCTGCAGCAGATCCTCTGGAACAGTTTACAGGCACGCACACCCGTGCAGCCTGGATACAAGAGCAGGGATCCGGTGCAGACACTTTTGCCCTTGGCGATAATTTTAAGCTGCTGGGCTATGATTCCCGTGACGGCAAAAAAGAACGGGTTCTGCTTGATGAAACAGGTAATTTTTACAAGCCGATTTTCACCCCGGACGGCAGCAAAGTCGTTGTAAGTGACCGTTTGCAGCATAAAGTATATCTGGTTGATTTTAATACCGGCAAGAAAAAAGATTTGGGTAAAGGAGTGGCCGTAGATGTCTGGCCGGACCCAGCTACCGACGTCACCTGGGTGTATGTTCTGGCAGGGGATGGCCCTGAAAATCAGTACTTTACCACCCATCCGCTGATTCGTTTTCCGTTGGAGAGTCCCGAAAAACGTGAGCCGATCTGGGATAAGACCCATCTGTCCTGGAGTAATTTTGATCTGTCCAGAGACGGCAAATTTGCCGGTGGTCTCTTTCCATGGCCGCATGCCGGTATTCTGCTCTTTGAAAAGAATACCTGGAAGCAGTACGGCAAGGGTTGCTGGACAGCCCTGAGTCCTGACAACAGTGCCATCTTATGGGTTTTTGACGGGTTACATCGCAACCTTAATTTTGTTAATCCCTTTACAGCCAAGTTTTGGACTACCAATATTAATAATGCGCCTGGGATTAATGGATTTGAGGTGTACCACCCCCGCTGGACAAATCATGTCCGTTATCTGACCATGACCGGGCCTTATGTTGAAGGTGAGGGAGGAAACAAGATCACCGGCGGCGGAACGAAAGTTGAGATCTATGTGGGCAGATTCAGTCCTGACCTGAAATCCGTTGAAGGATGGCTGCAGGTGACCCATAATGATAAGGCTGATTTTTATCCTGATGTCTGGCTGGCAAACGGCAGTGAGAGTAATTTTTCAAAAGAATCGACCGGAAATATTCCCCTTGCCGGATCTGATCATGATTTAAGCTGGCCCGGGAGTCGTAAGCGCCTTGTTTTCCTCTGGCAGGATGTGCTTGCTGAAAACAAACTTGGAGATAACAGTCTGCTTGGTTTCAGTCAGTTCAGGGTGACCCCGAAACAGCGGGCTCGTTTTAACCGGTTTTTGGAAATGGATCTGCATAATTCGGGCTTTACTGCAGACTGGCCGGTTGCCAAGGCCCTGCCGTTGCTGCAGAACAAGAATAGTGCAGGAATTGAATTTCTCTTTACACCGGAGACTGCCTCTGGTGCTGCGGTTGGACCCGTGTTGCGGATACAGGGTGCGCAGGGAGAACAGTATTTGGCATTGTTCCAAAAAGAAAATAATCTGGAACTGGCTGTTGCCGGCAGTGGAAAATCTGGCAAGATTCTTGAAATAAAGGATGTGCTCCAGCCGCACCAACCCCTCCATGTTTTTGTAAATATTACCGGAAGCAGGGTACAGGTCTATTTCAACGGCTGCCTGAGCAACGAACTAGCCGTGAAAGATACTCCTCTGGCCACCTGGAAAAATGATGCCCGCCTGCTCTTTGGTCGTCCGGAATCAGGGAACCCAGGCATCAGCGGAGCACTGTCTCATGTTGCTCTGTTTGCAGGAACAACTACTGACCAGGAGATAACCCGCAGTGCACAACTGGTGACCGGTGCGCTTGAAGAGCGTCCGGATGTCCCCACGCTCAGCTTTACGGGAGCGTTGGTTGAGGCTTCAAAGGTGCCGGCACCTGAGGATCTTGGTGCCTATCAGCGGGCCTTAGTGGTGAACCGGTACCGGGTGGTCAAACTCCAGCAGGGAGAATATGGTCCAAAAGAAATTCTGGTGGCCCAGTGGGCGGTGCTGGATCGTACGGTACTTCCCGAGACTGC
>CAZQKF010000515.1:0-2198 GCA_964593645.1 uncultured Desulfobulbus sp. | reverse complement strand
TGCAGCAATCATCCAGCGACTGGACGAGGCCAATCTCCTTTATCTGATAGTGCGCAAGTTTGCTCGTATTGACCTTCATCCCAAAGTCATCAGCAATCACCAGATGGGCCTTATCTTTGAGGAGCTGATACGCCGGTTTGCTGAGGCATCAAACGAGACTGCCGGTGAACATTTCACGCCCCGTGATATTGTCCGCCTCACCACGTCCCTGGTCTTTATGTCGGATGATGAAGCATTGACCAATCCTGGTGTGGTGCGTTCCCTGTACGACCCTACCGCCGGTACCGGCGGTTTTCTGTCTTCCGGCTCCGAATATATGTATGAGCTGAATCCCAAAGCCAGGATAGTTGTCTTTGGCCAAGAGCTTAATCCGGAGTCCTATGCCATCTGTAAATCGGATATGATGATTAAGGGGCAGGATGTTGCCAGTATCAAGCTGGGCAACACCCTGTCTGATGACCAGCTCTATGGCGAACAGTTTGACTACTGCCTTTCTAATCCACCCTTTGGTGTGGAATGGAAAAAGGTGGAAAAGGCGGTCAAGGATGAGCATACCATCAAGGGGTATAATGGCCGTTTTGGACCGGGCCTGCCCCGAATATCGGACGGCTCCCTGCTCTTTCTGCTCCATCTTATCTCCAAGATGCGGGACAGCCGCAAAGGCGGCAGCCGCATCGGTATTATTTTAAACGGCTCGCCTCTCTTTACCGGTGGTGCCGGGTCCGGAGAGTCGGAAATCAGGCGGTACATTCTGGAGCGCGACCTGCTGGAAGGCATTGTGGCCCTGCCCACTGATATGTTTTACAACACCGGCATTGCCACCTATATCTGGATACTCTCCAACAACAAAGCCCCCGAACGTAAAAACAAGGTTCAACTGGTCAATGTCACCGAGATGTCAGCCAAGATGCGTAAATCCCTGGGCTCTAAACGTAACTATCTGACAGAAGCCCACATCGAGGAAATTACCCGTATCTTTGGCCGGTTTGCCTCCTCTGAACAGTGCAAAATCTTTGACACCAAGGCCTTTGGCTATCGCCGCATCACGGTTGAGCGTCCCTTACAGCTTGCCTTTGCTCCCCTTGACCTTGAGAGACAGGAAGCGCTCCAGGCGGAAAAGGCCTTTGCCAGGTGGCCGGATGCGCTGCAGACTGCCGTGATTGAGGCTTTGGGGAAATTTGAGGAAGAAAAAATCCTCGACAGAACGGTTTTCAAGAAACAGCTCACAAAATTATTGGCCGGTACAAAGCTGACGGCTGCCCAGTTCAAGCTCATTCAGAAGCATATTGGTGTGCACGATGAGACCGCGGTTGTCTGTTGTGATAAAAAGGGCAACCCTGAGCCTAACCCTGATTTACGGGACTATGAAAACGTACCGCTTACGGAACAGGTTGAGGACTATTTTCAACGGGAAGTGCTGCCCCACGTGCCTGATGCCTGGATTGATGTGTCCAAGAAGGACAAGCTGGACGGTGAAGTGGGTATTGTGGGCTATGAAATCCCCTTTAACCGCCATTTCTACAAGTATGTGCCGCCCAGACCGCTGGAAGAGATAGATGCCGACCTGGACAAGGTGACGGATGAAATTCTGGAACTGTTGCGGGAGATTAAGGTATGAAGTATCGCCCCTATCCGAAATACAAGGACTCCGGTGTGGAATGGTTGGGTGAGGTGCCTGAGCATTGGAATCTTTCCAAGGTCAAGTTTGATTCTTATGTGAAAGCAAGAGTTGGCTGGCACGGGCTTAAATCAGATGAATTTACTGATGAAGGACCTTTTTTGGTTACCGGCAGCGATTTTGCTGATAGCAGAATCGACTGGAAACATTGTCGTCGATGTACCCAAGAACGCTATAATCAAGACCCATACATTCAATTGAATGATTATGACTTGATACTAACAAAAGATGGTACAATTGGTAAGGTTGTACGTGTTGGAGAGCTCCCAGGAAATGCCACACTTAATAGTGGATTATTTGTCGTCAGGCCCTTCGATAGAAACCGGTATTCCACTCAATATTATTATTGGTTGTTGCAGTCCTCGGTTTTTGATGGGTTCATTTATTATAACAAGACCGGTTCGACGATAAGCCACTTGTATCAAGAAACTTTTGGCAACCTTCCTTATGCATTACCTACTTTTCATGAACAAACCGCCATAGCCAACTTTCTCAACCGTGAAACCGCCAAAATCGACAC
>CAZQKF010000514.1:0-2199 GCA_964593645.1 uncultured Desulfobulbus sp. | reverse complement strand
TCCAGTTAGCGGCCCGGGTGATTAAGCCCCGGTAATGGCGTTTGATAAATTCAATATCACGAAATTTATCAAAATGCCGCCACAGTGCCCAGATAACCAGGGTGGTTTCATCTTCCTGGATGGGCAGCTGTTTTTTACCGTCTGCATTCCAGGTATGCCAGGATGAGGCCAGGGAGCCGTCAGGTGTGTATTTATGCAGAAGAAAGCCCTGCTCGGTGATCACCCGGTGGCAGAAGTCAAAAAAGCGGCGGGAGATTTCGGAATACCCTGCATGGATCAGACCGGCCGTGACCAGGGCACCGTCCCGGGGCCACATATAGGAGTAGGTGTCGCGGTTAAACTGGGCAATATCGTGATCATTGGCGGCAATAATTGCGCCCTGGTTGTCGATCTGGGTGCGCAGGATGAGCAGACTGCGTCGATAGAGTCGGCTCAAATCCTCAGAAAATTGTGGAAAAGAATCTCCGCCCTTGGTGACCCATAACTGCCAGTAGGCGGCTGTACGTTCCAGAAAGGCGATGGGCCCCCTGCTGTCCAGGAGGTGCGAGATACGGTTGACAGCGGCGTGATCAACCCCTACGGCCAGCGAGTACCAACCTGTTGCCCGGCCGTGGGGCTCAAGATCAAGGTGGAGGGCACAGACCGAGTCAATACTGCCCTGGGCCACTGCGTTACCGGACAGCCTGCCGTCTTCGGCATCCTTCCAGGAACCTTCCAGATCACGGACATCCTTGCTGCCGACGGCCCATTGGTCCAGGCCGTTTTGCCAGTGATCCGGCCGTCCCCGGTGCAGCTGGGTCATGAACCAGCGTTTGCCCTTGTAGTGGTACAGGGCCTGTCGTTCAGGTTCATAATAGGCGGAATCGCCCACCGTGGTACCGGAAATATTAAGATCAAGGCAGAAAAAGAGGCGGACTGCGCGTGCATCATCGGTCAGGTTTTCCACAGTGCACTGGCGCAGGAACAGGTCTTCATGGAAGTCCACTCCGTCCTGCAGGCGGAGGCTGATGCCAAGCGCACTATTTGTCAGTGTAGAATCCGTGACCAGGGAATTACCGGTATAGGCGAGACTCCGCTGCCAGTCCTCGCTGCCCAGCCAGCTGAAACTGTTATCCGCCCAGACACCCATTCGACCCACCCGGCCGGAGGTATGGTTTTCCTGGCCAACATGGGGCCAGTAGATATCACGAATCTGGCCGGTATGGTCGAAGTTGACAAGAAGCGATCCATTCCCCACGGGAAGGTCTCTGGGCATATACGGTCTCCGGTTTACAGGTTATTCATCTTCCTCTACATGGCAGGCATCATCGTCACAGACAGCCTCACAGGTGTGGCAGCCGTGGCATTCGTCAAGGTTGACCACAACCGCCTTGTCGTCTTTGAGTTCATACACCTCGCCGGGGCAGGAATCCACGCATTCGCCGCAGCCGGTACAGTTGTCATCAACAGTGATTTTCCACATGAAAAACTCCTGTATGTTCAGTTATCTTTAACCAACCTTATGTCCCAGGCCTCGGAACGGTTGTCGTTTGAGGGATTGTCGACAATACGAAATTCAAAAATTCGGTTGGGATCTAAAAAATGATAGTCCCCTTCCAGGGTGGATTTGGACAGATGGAAGAAGACTGTTTCCGCCTTCAGCACCTGCTCCTGCATCTTATAATAACGGAAAAAACCAAATCCTCGGTCTGGGTTGAAGTTGGCCACTGTGCCCCGCTGCCACTGGCCTTCACCATTCTGACCGTTTGCCTGAATGGGCAGCAGGCCGGGGATGAGAAAACCGGATAAATAGGAGTCTGCCGCCTCGCGCAGCTCATGACTGACATTGTGAAAGCCAATCACCTCCACCCGGCAGCCCATGTTCTGGATGGCCGTGACCAGCCGGATAAAGTCGCCGTCGCCGGTGAGCAGGATGACTTTGTCCAGGTTGCGGGCCTGGAGCAGGGCGTCAATGGCCAAGTCCATGTCGGCATTGGCCTTGGTGGTGACATTACCCTCTTCATCATGATAGCGGCGCACGTATTTTTTAATGATCTTAAAGCCGCACTGGCGAAGAATATTATGATAAAAATAGACCTTCTGGCGGTATTCCGGATCCTTGCGGGTCCGTTCCCGGTCTTCAGCCAGGTAGCAGTTGGCCCGGAGCATGGTGGAGTTGCCGCTGTCGGCAAGATCCACCAGCACGTCATAGCGCATGCC
>CAZQKF010000513.1:0-2204 GCA_964593645.1 uncultured Desulfobulbus sp. | reverse complement strand
AGTACCAGATGTCCGGAACTGGAAACCGGTATAAACTCGGTCAGCCCCTGGACAATGCCTAAAATAATTGCCTGGAAAAATGTCATATCTTCTTCTCTTAAAAAGATCTTTAGCTATTGTTACAAAAAACAGGTAAATTTAATGAATTCTGTGATATCTATCGTATATTTTGTATTGAATAAAGAAAATTGTTTTACTCACGTATATTTACTTCCAGCAGCCAACTGTTTTTGCTGACTGTTTGCTTTCATAAACAACATTGACCTGATGACAGCTTTGGCCCGGGTAAAGAAGGCCAGGAATACAACCGACATCCCGACCGAACAACTACAGCATTGTTCGGATATCCGCAACGACGAACACCAGCTCGCCGCCCAGGCCGCCTGTATAGGTGTAGCCACGGTTGATCTCTATCTCAAATTCTCTTTAACCGGTACCTTGGGGTTTTCTTCCCTGAGAAAACAAACAACATTTTAAACTCAACCGGCAGAGGTGTTTTTTGTGCTCCGAATTATACACCTCTGGTATCAGGAATGGATGACAGGAGTATCACGAAAATCTCGGCAAAGAGTGCCGCAACGGCAAGGAGCAGAGTACAGCTTTGCGAATCAAGACGAACAGTACCAATCAGGTGTTAATCCTGGGGGCCGGTTTAGCGGGACTAACGGCGGCACAGGTGTTAAGTGGAGCGGGCCTTTCTCTCACCCTGCTTGAAAGAGATAAGTCAATTGGTGGACTGGCACGAACCATGGAACAGAGAGGATTCCGGTTTGATCTCGGTGGGCATCGATTTATTACAGATGACCTCGGGTTGGAACATTTTGTTCGCAAACTGCTTGGCGATGACTGTTTGACTGTTCCCCGTTCAAGCAAGATCGTGCTGCGCAAACGCTATTTCGATTATCCTCTCAAGCCCGTCAATGCCATGTCCGGCTTTGGCCCTTTGACCAGCTCGGCAATTATCTTCGACTATATTGGTGAACGGCTACGGGCATCCTTCAGCAGACAGCAAACACCGGTTTCCCTTGAAGACTGGGTCGTTCAGAAATTCGGTCGACGCATGTTTGACATCTATTTTCGGGATTACAGTGAAAAGGTCTGGGGAATTGATTGTAAGCAGATCGATATGCGCTGGGTAGAGCATCGTATCCAAGGCCTGTCATTGGCTGGAGCTGTTACAAAGGCGCTGCTGCCATGGGCCGGCAAACAACTCCCGACCTTGAGTCGAGAGTTTCTCTATCCAAAACTGGGTATAGGCCAGATTGCCGATAAACTGGCCTGTGATATTTGCATGACCAATCAGATCCATACCGGAAGTTACGTGGTAGGGATCCATCACTCACAGTATCGGATTACCTCCATCGATGTGGAACAGCACCGGCAACAGCAGAACAGACCGGCCCAACAGTTCATCTCCACCATACCGCTGCCTGCTCTGGTCCGTGCCTTACGACCACTGCCCCCCTCTGAAGTGCTGGCAGCCGCTTCACGCCTGCGCAGCCGGGATCTAATCACGGTTTCGATCATGCTCAATCGTGAACAGATTACTGAGCACACCTGGATTTATATCCCGGAGCGACACATTCCTTTTGGCCGTATCCATGAACCGACCAACTGGAGCCGTGCCATGGCACCGGCTGGACACTCCCTGCTGGTGACGGAATATTTTTGTTTCCAAAATGATCGAACCTGGGCTGCTGCTGATGCAGACTTGGTCCAGCAAACAGTAACCCATCTGGTAAAACTCGGTTTTATTCAACCGCATGAGGTTATCGATTCTGCGGTTACCCGAATTGCCAATGCCTATCCCCTGTTTGAAATCGGCTATCACGATGATTGCCAGATAATACACGACTATCTTGATCGATTTACCAATCTCTACTTAGCCGGCCGTGGTGGCATGTTTCGCTATTACAACATGGACCACGCCATGCAAGCGGGATGGAATACGGCTCAAGCTATTATCCGTAACAGTACGTCGCAGCATTCCCATACTGCGGCCCCCTGGAAAATGATGCCGTGGAATTCCCTCCCGGTAGAAGATAATGTTTGACAACAATAGCTAAGCAGGATTAGTTTCAAAACTTGAAAAGTCAACCTGTTAGTTAAATAGTTTACTCAACATTTTTCCTCGCGGCAAGATCGGTGAAGGTAAACGTCGAGGTTGATTATTTTTTCACCCAATGCGGAGCAGGTGTCTGAAA
>CAZQKF010000512.1:0-2213 GCA_964593645.1 uncultured Desulfobulbus sp. | reverse complement strand
TTCCAGCGGCTTGCCCTGCTCCATGGTCATGATCAGGGCCAGATCATCCTGATGTTTGAGAATCAGATCATACCAGCGCCGCAGTATCCTGGATCGTTCATGGGCAGTCCTCTGACGCCACTCCGGCCAGGCTTTATTGGCAGCAGTAATAGCCTGGGCAGTCTCGACCTGCCCCAAAGAGGGTACGGTTCCGATAACTTCACCGGTTGCCGGGTTCTGCACATCTAGAGTTTTGCCGTCTGCCGCATCAACCCACTTACCGGCGACAAAACACTGTTGACGAAATAATTCCTGTTTATTTAATTTCATGAAACCACCTGAACATACAGAGTGCACGCCAAACCGCGAACACACGCTTTTTTATTTATGAAAACCAAAATATGTGATAGATCAACCTCAGCAGAAGAATACACTTTTTCTCTTTAGCAGGTGAACCCGCAGATCATGCCCTTAATCTACCAGCTCATACATCATTTTCAAGTGTATCCTGAAAAAGATAGGCTCTGCATGCAAACTACCAGATGATAACAGAACTGCGCATAGCAAAACGGCATGTTGATTATCTTCCCATCGGGGTAACAGCCAAAGACGGAGTCAGCGGCAATACCGTGGCAGGTCCGCTTTCCGGCAGGATCATTGATATTTCAACCACAGGTGCCTGTCTGCTCATGACCCAGGTGATGAGTCGCAGCTATCACATATTCCACTCCACCCGGGAAGACGATTCACTTTTTCTGGAATTGGTTATCAGCCTGCCGCCGGATATTACCGATCTTATTCTTTCAGCACGACCGGTCTGGATGAATCTGTATCATCAAGATGAAATCCGTGCCTTTAAGATGGGGGTTGAATTCATGGCCAACCCGGAAGGAAAACAAATCAAACAGCTGATGTCGGCCCTGGCTCGGCAGCAGAAAAAACGCGCCGCCTGGTGGTCCTCAAACGGTTGAAAGAGTCGTTCAGCCCTTGCATGTACCCGAAGTACAAAATGCCCGAACCGGTTGATGTACCCCTTTAAGCTCCAGTTCCCCCATATCCTCCCAAACCAGCTGGTCGTCTTGCAACTCGTGCCGGACAGCGTCGGTAATATATATTCTACAGCCTGAAGACTTTGCCGCCAGACGCTGGGCAATATTCACATCCGTACCAATGACCGTGTAATCAAGACGCCTTGCAGAGCCTACATTACCTAAAAACATATCACCACAGGTAAGCGCAATACCGAGATCAATAGAGGCAAAAAACGGCTCCCGCTTTTGCCAGCGCTGTTTTAGCTCAACAAAACGTTTGCAGATGGCACAGGCAGTTGCGACAGCGCCGGCATTGGCATGTTCAAGTGCTATCGGGGCCCCGAAAATAGCCAGTACGGCATCTCCCATAAACTTGTCCACCATCCCCCGATGCTGAAAAATAGTCTCTGTAAAGACCTGAAAAAAATCATTTAAAAAAGCACGAAGTATGTCAACAGGCAACAGCTGTACCATACCGGTAAAATTACGAATATCGGCAAAAAGTACTGTAACCCGCTTTATCTCGCCAAGCCCGGTGGCCATGTCCGCATCACCTGCAAGCATCAGCTCGGCAACTTCCGGGGCCACATACTGCTCAAGCAGGGTCTGCACCCGTGTCTTCTGCTCCATGGAGGCAATGGAGCGAACATTATCAAGGGCCAGAGATGCCTGGGTACAGAGAATGCCCAACATTTCAATGCTGGAATCGGCAAACTGAATGTCACCGTCGGTATGACTGACATTCAGCACCCCCAGGATACGTTCACGAACGATCATGGGAAAAGAGACAGCCGAAACAATCTCCGGCCGTTTCAGGAGATCTGCAAAGGGGGAATCTTTCTGGGTATCCCGATTAAGAATAACCGGTTTTCGTTCCGCAAAAACCCAGCCTGCAATCTTGTCTCCGGGCCGAATACAGATCGTACGGGCCAGCTCTTCTTCAATACCCCGGGAAGCGGCAATACGCAAACAGCCCTCCTGCTCATTAAAGAGCATTACCGACAAACTGTCTGCTGCAGTCTGATCGGCAACCACATCGAGCAGTGATTCGAGTACCTCTTCTTCAGTGGTGGAAGATAAAAATTTCTCCCCAAGTCCGTACAATGGCAGCAGGGCACGGAGCCGGGCATTCTCCTCGCGAAGTTCTGTGGATTCCATTATTCTCACGACCCGGGACAGGAGCTGTTTCGGATCCAGGGGACG
>CAZQKF010000511.1:0-2214 GCA_964593645.1 uncultured Desulfobulbus sp. | reverse complement strand
AAAACGGCAAGGTGCTGCACCGGGCACGTAAACAGCTGCTGCCCACCTATGATGTCTTTGACGAAAGCCGTTATTTTGAACCGGGAAATTCTTCCATGCCCTTTCCCTTCCACGGCCTGTACCTTGGACTGTCGGTCTGCGAAGATATATGGCAGGAATCCATGCAGTACACTGTTGATCCGGTGGCAGGTTTGACCCGGCAAAACAATGGGCTGGACATTCTGATTAATATCTCTGCCTCTCCCTATCATCACGGAAAACTTGCAGAACGCAATAACTTGTTCTCCTCCCTGTGCCGCAAAAACGATCTGCCCCTGCTCTATGTCAACCAGGCCGGAGGTCAGGACTCGCTGGTGTTTGACGGCCACTCCATGGCGTTTACTCACCAAGGCGAACTGTGTGGTCAGGCAGTCGGTTTTGCCGAGGATATGCTGGTTGTTGACTCTGCTGACCTGATACAATCCGGCAGCGCTACAACGGCTGCAGAAGATTCCATTGATCAGGTGCAGGATGCACTGGTTTTAGGGCTGCGTGATTATCTGTATAAGACAGGATTTACCAAGGCTGTATTGGGATTGTCCGGGGGGATAGATTCTGCAGTCACTGCGGTGCTGGCCGCCCTGGCCCTGGGGCCTGAGAATGTCTGCTGCGTGGCCCTGCCCTCGCCCTATACCGCGCAGATGTCCATAGATGATGCCCGGGAGTTAAGCCAAAACCTGGGCTGTACGTTTGAGGTATTGCCCATTGCCGAGGCCATGCAAGCCTACGGCAACACTTTGGCTCCGCTGTTTAAAGGCTTGCCTGAAGACGTTACTGAACAGAACATTCAGGCCCGGATTCGCGGTAACCTGCTCATGGCGCTGTCCAATAAATTCGGCAGCATGCTGCTGGCAACCGGCAATAAATCGGAAATGGCTGTTGGCTACTGCACCCTGTACGGCGATATGAGTGGTGGGCTGGCCGTGATATCCGATGTGCCCAAGGTCATGGTTTATGAACTGGCCAGTTGGATGAACCGGGACCGCGAAGTTATTCCAAACCGAATCATTACCCGACCTCCCACGGCAGAACTCAAACCGGATCAGATGGATCAGGACGACCTGCCTCCCTACGAAGTTCTGGATCCCATCCTGACCGCCTACCTGGAAGAACATTTAGGCGTTGATGAAATCGCAGCCCGGGGTTTTGACCGGGCAATGGTGCAGGATATTATCCGCCGTGTTATTCTTAACGAACATAAACGAAAACAGGCCCCGCTGGGCTTGAAAGTAACGTCCAAGGCCTTTGGCTACGGCAGGCGCTATCCGATTGTGCAGGGATTTAAGAACTGACGTCAGGTGACAGGTATCAGGTATCAGGAGTCAGCTTCCACTAAAATATTTTTCGGTATTTTCCGCGTTGATGAGAAATTTTAAAGAACTTCAGGTTTGGCAAAAATCTCACCGAATGGTGATTGAGGTCTATCGTATTACAAAATTATTTCCTTCTAACGAACGCTTTGGACTTACCTCTCAAATCAGACGTTCTGCGGCATCTGTTCCCGCAAATACTGCAGAGGGATATGGAAGAAACGGTGACCGTGATTTTTGTCGCTTTTTGAGTATCGCAGCTGGTTCGGCCAGTGAGACTGTATACCACCTTATTCTTGCACGCGACTTACGACTGCTCAATGAAAATGACTACACAAATATTGATCAACAAATTAAAGAGATAAAAAAGATGCTCAACAGTTTCATGCACAAGCTGATACCTGAAGCCTGATACCTAACAGCTAACACCTGATACCTTTTAAAAAAATGCCACCACCGCGTAAATTCATATCCGCCTTAATCTGGCTGCCGTTTATTCTCTTACTTATCGGTTACCTGGTCTTTCGGGAGCAGGGAACGAAGCGGCCTGAACAGGTTGAGATCACCACTGCCGGTTTTGTCGAGATGTGTTTATCCTGTCACAGGGATGAAAAGCTTGATCCGGCCCATGATGCCAAGGTGATAGGATGTTCACCCTGTCATTTAGGCGATGCTCTGGCCATTGATAAGGACAGGGCGCACAAGGGAATTGTTATCAATCCCGGCGATCTGCGGGTTGCAGAAAAGACCTGCGGTGTGGAAGGCTGTCATCCGGCCGACGTAATCAAGGTGAAAAATTCGTTAATGGCAACCAACCGGGGGATTTTATCCACCCTGCTTTATTACTGGGGTGAGCGAGATACTC
>CAZQKF010000510.1:0-2216 GCA_964593645.1 uncultured Desulfobulbus sp. | reverse complement strand
ATACGCAAGGGCTCGTTTACAACAGTGGCCAGTCATTTTCATATGTGTAAAGACGGGAGCAAAATTCCTGTTGAAATCAGCTCATCTCTGGTGGAGACCGGAGGTCAGCAGCTGATTATGAATATTGTTCGGGACGTGTCAAGACGCAAGGCCCTTGAGCAGGAGCGGGAGGCAACAGCAGTTAAACTCCGTCGATCCAGCAGGATGGAGGCCCTGGGACTCATGGCCGGCGGTGTTGCCCATGATCTCAATAATATTCTCTCCGGCGTGATTAGCTATCCCGAGCTTATGATGGTGAAACTGCCCAAGGACAGCCCGGTTCGGGCCGACCTGAAGAAGGTGGTTGCATCGGGACAGCGTGCTGCCGGTGTTGTAGCCGATCTGCTCACTGTTGCCCGGGGTGCGGCAACAGTCAAAGAGGTTGCCTGTATTAATGAGTTGTCCAGAATGTATCTGTCCTCACCGGAATTCTGTAAGCTGGAAACCCTGTATCCAAAAGTACGCATTACATCCAGCCTGACATCAAATGTGAAAAATATTTTATGCTCTCCGGTTCATATTCAAAAAGTCTTGATGAATCTGGTGACCAATGCAGCAGAGTCCATAGGAGGGGCCGGTGAGGTCGAGGTAAGTACCGGCTCCCGCAAGGTAGAAAAAGATGATGTCCGGCAGGGGATTTCAGCAGGTGAATACACTGTACTCAGCGTTCGGGATACAGGATCCGGTATTTCTCAGCATGACCTGGATCACATCTTTGACCCGTTTTATACTACTAAAAAGATGGGACGAAGCGGAACCGGACTGGGGCTGGCTGTTGTCTGGAATACCGTACAGGATCATGACGGCTATGTCTTTGTGAAAAGCGATGAGGATGGAACGGTGTTCAGCCTCCATTTTCCGGTCTCTACCCAGGCTAAACCCTGTAGAATGGCCACACTCGGCGGATCTCTTGTCGGGCTTCATGGGAAGGGCAGGCTTCTTGTTGTTGATGACGAACAGAGTCAGCGGGAAATAACGGCTAAAATTCTGACAACTCTTGGCTACCAGGTGGCCACAGTGGGCAGCGGCGAAGAGGCTGTTGCTTTTCTGGCAAAAAGCTGTGTTGATCTCGTGTTGCTGGACATGCTGATGGAGCCGGGGATAAACGGCAGGGAAACCTTTGAACAGATCATTCATGCCTGCCCGGGCCAAAAGGCCATTGTGGTCAGCGGCTATTCTGAAAGTGAAGATATACGGCAGGTTATGGCGCTGGGAGTGCTGGGCCTGCTTAAAAAACCGTATACAATGGAAGAAATCGGCACTGCTGTTCGGGAGGCCCTGGGAGAAAAGGGCTGATTTAATTAAGGCGGGGGAAGGGCGAAACCGGCAGCGGCGTACCCCCGCCGGTTTCGGACTGATGTTACTTTCCTTGAATCGACTCCAGATACTGAAATAGATCGGATTCCGGTGACAGGATCAGCGAGGTGTTGCCGCCGATAATGTCTTTGTAGCTTTCCAGACTTCGCTGGAAGGCGTAGAACTCGGGGTGTTTGCTGTAGGCGTCACCATAGAGTTTGGTGGCCTCGGCATCCGCTTTACCCCTGATTTCGGTTGCCTCACGTTTAGCCTCAGAGGTAATCTCTTTTAACTCACGGTCCACCTTGCCCAGGATTTCGGCTTTACGGCCTTCACCAAGGGATCTTTTTTCTGCGGCAATCCTCTTTCGTTCCGAGATCATTCGAGTGTATACCTTTTCTCGAACCGAATCAATATAGTTGACCCGTTTGAACATTACGTCAATCAGCTCAATGCCGTACTTGGGCGTTATCTTTGATGCCTGGTCAAGAACCATCTGGCTGATTTTATCTCGCCCCATTTTTGGCGGCAGAATCATGTCCCGGCTGTTGGTTGTTCCAGCAACATAGTCCTTGCTCCAGTCGGAGGAGCGGATGATTTCAATCAGGTTGTTTTTATTGACAAGGTCACGAACCGCACCGTTAATGATGTCATCAAGCAGGCTTTGGGCCCTGGTTTCATTGCCGACCGCCTGGAGAAACTGAAGCGCATTGGAAATCCGCCAGCGGGCAGTGTTGTCCATATAGATAAAGGTTTTATCATTGGTCGGGATCTGGTTGGGATCACCGTCCCAGATCAGGATACGTTTTTCAAAGAACTGCACGTTCTGGATAAACGGGGTTTTCATCTTGAGCCCGGCTGTGGTGATGGGCTTGCCCACA
>CAZQKF010000509.1:0-2220 GCA_964593645.1 uncultured Desulfobulbus sp. | reverse complement strand
GAGACCAAGGGGGATAAGGTTCTCAATACCTCCATTGCAAAGATCGGCTCCAAAGGAGTGTTTACGGAGGAGCTTGAAGATCAGCTGGCCACCGGGGCCATTGATATTGCCGTGCACAGTGCCAAAGATATGCCGTCCATCCTGCCCGATGGGTTTGAACTGATTGCCTTTACTGACCGGGAAAAATTTGAGGATGTGCTGGTCAGCCATAAAACCGCTCTGGATATAACCGATTCGTCACAGAACATTGTTATCGGCACCTCGTCGGTGCGGCGCAGGGCCCTGCTCAAACTCCAT
This sequence comes from uncultured Desulfobulbus sp., assembly GCA_964593645.1. GTDB lineage: Bacteria > Desulfobacterota > Desulfobulbia > Desulfobulbales > Desulfobulbaceae > Desulfobulbus_C. The sequence continues at coordinate 1,923 of CAZQKF010000509.1, read as the reverse complement.
TATCCCCATGTCCAGACAGTGGACATTCGCGGCAACCTGCAGACCCGGGTACAAAAGTTAAAAGACGGCCTGTGCGATGCCATTATGCTGGCCTATGCCGGAGTGCATCGGATGGAGATGGAGTCTATGATTATTCACACCTTTCCAGCTGATCAGTTTGTGCCGCCAGTGGGCCAGGGCTGCGTGGCCATTGAAGCAGCCGGTACACTTTCAGCTGACAAACGGGAAGCACTCAGCAATTGTCTCAACAACCCGGACAGTGAATCCTGCCTGCTGGCCGAACGGGCATTCCTGCGCGAGCTTGAAGGCGGCTGTTCTATCCCGGCCTTTGCCCTGGCAACCCTGGATGGCGACACAGTTTCAGTGTCGGGCGGACTGGTCAGCCTGGACGGCAGTCAGAACATCAGCTCAACAGTAACCGGTTTGCGCAGAAATGCCGAAGACCTTGGCCGTGAACTGGGAGTTACCATTCTCAACTCCGGCGGCAAAGAGCTGCTGGCTGAGATCAGGCTCCAACAGCAATAAAATGCCGATAAAGCTGCGATCTATCTTGCCGAATATACTCTCCCAATGAATGAACTGCTCAAAATAGAAAACCTGTCCCTTACCTTCTGCTCAGACCAGGAGATCGGCGGGGATACACAGGTGCTGCATGATATCAACCTGACCATTGAACAGGGCAAGACCCATGCCCTGGTAGGTGAATCCGGCTCAGGAAAGTCTGTAACGGCGATGTCCATTCTCAGGCTGCTGGAAGATGTAGCTGCTGTCCGAACCAGCGGGCGTATTCTATTTAACGACCAGGATATGCTCAAGCTTAGCCCCAAAGAAATTCGAGAGATTCGCGGCAATAATATTGCCATGATCTTCCAGGAACCCATGACCTCGCTCAATCCGGTGTACACCATCGGCAATCAGCTGATAGAACCGCTGATGCTGCACCGGAACATGACCAGGGAAGAGGCTGGGGAGCAGGCCATAGTCCTGCTTAAACGAACCGGAATCAAGGATCCGCAGTTCCGGGTTAACTCTTATCCATACCAGTTGTCCGGCGGTCAGCGGCAGCGGGTAATGATCGCCATGGCCCTGGCCTGCCGCCCCAGTCTGCTCATTGCCGATGAGCCCACTACGGCACTCGATGTCACCATCCAGGCCCAGATTCTTGAACTTATCAAAGATATTCAACAGGAATTCAACATGGGTGTCCTGCTGATCACCCATGACCTGCCCATGGTGCAGAAGGCAGCAGATACGGTGTCCATCATGCACGGCGGCAGGATTGTGGAGCAAAACAGCAGCCGGGAACTATTCGCTGATCCCCGAGAAGAATACACCCGTCACCTGCTGGCTGCCGTACCCAGCTCCCACCACACCCCGTCCGTTGGCGGCAGTCCGATTATCGACATGCAGGCAATCAACTGCGAGTTTATTCTGAGCAGCTCCCGGCAGGGATTTAAACGGAAAAAATCCGTGGTCAAGGCGGTGGATAATGTGGACATTGCCATCCGCCAGGGAACCACCCTGGGTATCGTCGGGGAATCCGGATCCGGCAAATCAACCCTTGCCATGTGTCTGCTGAAACTCAATAAATTTAAGGGCTCTGTTTATTTTTATGACAAAAGCAAAAAAATCCTGCTCTCTGAGCTCAGCAACCGACAGATGCGTCCCCTGCGCCGTGAACTGCAGATCGTATTCCAGGATCCCTTTTCTTCCCTGTCTCCCCGCCTGACCGTTGAACAGATCATCAGCGAAGGATTGAAGGTACATAAACTTGCAAAAACAAAAGCTGAACGTCAGGATTTGGTTCGGCAGGCCATGGAAGAGGTAGAACTTGATCCGGACACGGCCGGTCGTTTTCCCCATGAATTTTCCGGCGGCCAGCGCCAGCGCATTGCCATTGCCCGGGCAATTATCTTAAAACCC
>CAZQKF010000508.1:0-2222 GCA_964593645.1 uncultured Desulfobulbus sp. | reverse complement strand
CCAGGGCCACGGCAATCTGAATGGCAGAGTACGCATCGTTACACTGACCAACGTCAAGCAGACGCGGAATACCGCCGATATCGCCCAGATCCTTGTCAAAGAAACGGAACTTGCCGCAGGCCAGGGTCAGCACCATGCAGTCGCTGGGAACCTGCTCAACAAATTTGGTAAAGTAGTCACGACCGGGTTTGGCGCCGTCACAGCCGCCGACCAGGAAGAAATGACGGATGTCTTTGTTCTTCACAGCTTCGATCACCTTGTCGGCAACACCGAGCACTGCATTACGGGCAAAACCGACCATAACCGAACCATTATCTGCGTCATCCTGCCAACCGTCCATGGCCAGAGCCTTATCAATGACCGCAGAGAAATCTTTGTCCTCAATGTGTTTAATGCCGGGCCAGCCGACAAGACCGGTGGTGAAAATACGGTCTGCATAGTCTTCACGGGGCTTCTGGATGCAGTTGGTGGTGAACAGAACCGGTCCCGGGAAATTCGGAAATTCTTTATGCTGATTCTGCCATGCAGTTCCGAAGTGACCGTAAAAGTGGTCGTATTTTTTCAGCTCAGGATAACCGTGGCAGGGAAGCATCTCGCCATGGGTGTAGACATCGATACCTTTGCCTTCGGTCTGCTTAAGCAGTAGTTCCAGATCATGAAGGTCATGACCGGTAATCAGGATGCACTTGTTGGGACGATGACCCAGCGGTACGGAAGTAGGAACCGGGTGACCGTAGGTTCCGGTATTGGCGGCATCCAGCAGTTCCATGGCACGCAGGTTGATCTCACCGGCCTTCATGGCAACGGGAACACAGTCCTCAATGGTTAACCCTTCTGCAAGCATTGCAGAGAGTGCCTGGTACATGAAACCGGCAATGGCCGGATCATTCTGGCCCAGGATTGAGGCGTGATCGGTGTAAGCGGCAATGCCTTTCAGTGCATAGAGCAGAGTCTGTTTCAGAGAACGTACATTCTCGTCAGTATCCAGATTTTCAATAAAATGCAGGTCGGCACCCTGTTTGGCCAGGCCGGCGACAGAGTCAGCCGGGGCAAAGGTTGCTGCCGGATGGCTGAAATCTGTGTTGCCGCCTGCTGCTGCAACTTTACCCTTGAGTGTTTCACGCAGTTCGACAACTTTGTTGATCATGGGAACAAAGCGTTCCGGATCAAAATCTACATTGGTCAGGGTGGAGAAGACAGCCTCCATGGTGAAGCGATCCATGGCATCATCTACAATACCTTTCTCACGCGCCTCGTTGGCAAAAAGGGACATGCCGCAGAGGGCATAAATAAGTACATCTTCAAGGTCGGCGACCTCTTCGTTTTTACCGCATACGCCGATGGTGGTACAGGCAACGCCCTTGGCAGTCTGTTCACACTGATTACAATACATAATGAATGCTCCTTGTCTGTTTATTTTTGATGTGCGTTTAACAGGTTTTATTATTACAATGACGCTACTATAACCACAATGTAGCTTTCGTCCATTGATTTATATCAAAAAAGATTTTTTTTATCCGATATGCAGAAAAAAACCGCAATTATACAGAGCTCGCTCCTTTTTAAGGGGCTGGCAGATGATCAGCTGGACCGTATTTCCAGTATTTGTCAGGAAAAAAAGTTCAAGCGGGGTGAGACGATTTTCTTTGAAGGTGACGAGGCAACCGGGTTTTACATGGTTGCCGATGGCAGGGTCAAAATCTTTAAGATGTCCATGGACGGCCGGGAGCAGATTCTCCATATTTTCGGCCCGGGCGAACCCTTTGGCGAAGTACCGGTTTTTCATAACCAGCCCTTTCCTGCCAATGCCGTGACCATGGCCGCATCTTCTCTTCTTTTTTTTCCGCGCCGTGAGTTTGTCGACCTGGTCACAACTACACCTTCACTGGCCCTGTCCATGTTGGCCATGCTGTCACTCAGGCTGCGGCGTTTTGCCTCTCAGATTGAGAGTCTTTCTTTAAAAGAAGTGCCCGGCAGGCTGGCTGCCCATCTTGTCTATCTGGCTTCCGAGCAGGGACGTACCGACAGGGTGGTGCTGGACATTCCTAAAGGGCAGCTGGCCAGTCTGCTGGGGACAAGTCCGGAAACACTTTCCCGTATTTTTTCCAAAATGAGTGATGAAGGACTGATTAAAGTGGAGGGAAAAACTATTGAACTGCTCGATTTTGAAGAACTGATGGAGCGGTAAAAAGACTGCTTACCTGTATCCGGCAGAAAAGCTG
>CAZQKF010000507.1:0-2222 GCA_964593645.1 uncultured Desulfobulbus sp. | reverse complement strand
CCGCTCCTACGGGAAAGAATAAATTTCAAGTGTGAACGGCTTGTAATTATAGGATTTTTAGGATGAAAAAAGTAGGTATAGTGGGTTGGCGTGGCATGGTGGGTTCAGTGCTGATGGAGCGCATGCGGGCGGAAGATGACTTTCAGGGATTTCAGTCCTGTTTTTTCTCAACCTCCCAGGCCGGACAAGACGGGCCGGAGATTAACGGTACGGTCTACGAACTGCTTGATGCCCACGAAGTCGGGCTGTTGAAAGAGCTCGATGTTATCCTCTCCTGTCAGGGCGGTGGCTATACGTCCACCGTATACCCGCAGCTGCGCAGTGAGGGCTGGCAGGGCTATTGGATTGACGCCGCTTCAACCCTACGTATGGAAAAAGACTCAATTATTGTCCTTGATCCGGTCAACCGCAAGGTTATTGACCAGGGGCTGGCAAATGGCATTAAGGATTATGTCGGCGGCAACTGCACGGTCTCCCTGATGCTCATGGGCCTTGCCGGGTTGTTTGAAAAGGGCTGGGTGGAGTGGGTTACCTCCCAGACCTATCAGGCCGCGTCCGGGGCCGGTGCCAAGAACATGCGTGAACTGGTTAACCAGATGCGGGTAGTAGGGGAAAATTGTGCCGGGCTGCTGGATGATCCTGCAATTGCAATTTTAGATGTTGACCGTAATGTCATTGAAACTGTACGCAATGCAGCGTTTCCCACGGAAAATTTTGGTGCTCCACTGGCGGCCAGCCTCATTCCCTGGGTTGAGCGGGCCATGGAGAGCGGCCAGACCCGTGAAGAGTGGAAGGGAATCAGCGAAACCAGTAAGAGTCGTGGCCGGGAAGATAATCAGATCCCGGTGGACGGCTGCTGCGTGCGGGTTGGATCCATGCGCTGTCACTCCCAGGCCTATACCATCAAGTTAAATCAGGATGTACCGCTTGCCGATGTTGAAGCTGCCATTGCCGCCCAGAACGAGTGGGTGTATCTGGTGGCAAATAATAAGGAAGAGACGCTGAGAGAGTTAACACCTGCCAGAGTCACCGGAACCCTTGATATCCCGGTGGGGCGTTTACGGAAAATGAATCTCGGGCCGCAGTACCTGAGTGCGTTTAGCGTCGGTGATCAGCTGCTCTGGGGTGCTGCCGAGCCGGTACGCCGGATGCTCAATATCGTACTTGAGTATATCGACTGATCAAAGCTCAATGCCCGGCACGGAAGTGCCGGCCGGCAGCGGGGCAAGACAGTACCTGTTTTTGCCTTGCTGTTTGGCCTCATACATAGCCTTGTCCGCGCACCTGATCAGCTGGTCGGGAATCTCGGCATGATCCGGGTATAAAGATATGCCGATGCTGGTGCTCACGTTGCACCCCTCGTACGTTGTCTGCACTGTTTCGTGGATTTCCTCACATATTTTTTCCGCAACCAACCGGGCATCATCAATGCCTGCTATAGTGGGCAGGGCAATAACAAATTCATCCCCGCCCCAGCGGCAGATCATGTCTGAGTCTCGCAGGCAGAAGGCGAGACGGGTCGACAGATCCACTAACAACTGGTCGCCGATATCGTGGCCTAATTGATCGTTCACGGTTTTAAAGTTATCCAGATCAAGAAACAAAACGCCGACCTTTTCCTCGTTTCTCCTGGCCCGGTGCAGGGCCTGGTCCAGTAAGTCATGAAAAAGACGTCGGTTGGGCATGCCGGTGAGCGGATCCTGGTAGGCCAGTTCTTTCAGTTGCTCTCGAATACGTTTGAGATCCGTGATGTCGTGCAGGGAGATTACAGCACCCATTTTTTCCCCATTTTTTCCCCGCATGACCTGGCCACTGACCTGAACATCCCGTTTTTCCCCGTCCGCCCGGACAATGGCCATCTCCTCATTTTTAATCTGGGTTCCGTTTAAAGCTTTAATAAGGGGGATATCCATGGGCTGCAGGGGCGTAATGCCATCTGCGTGGAACAGCCGATGGTGTTCAACCCAGAGGTCATGAGCAGGGACGTCTTCGAGCAGCCCGTGCATTTCACGGCTTGCCCGGTTAAACATGGAAAGCTCACCGTTTGCGTCACAGGCTACGATGCCGTCTTCAATGTGTTCGAGAATTCCGTTTTGGAAAATCATCTGACTGTCTAACTGTTCCTGCATTTTTTTTAGGGGGGTCATATCCTGAAAGTACCAGACTCGTCCCAGGACATTATTTTCTTCAAGGATGGGTTGCGTTGAGATATGAAAGGTACG
>CAZQKF010000506.1:0-2223 GCA_964593645.1 uncultured Desulfobulbus sp. | reverse complement strand
GCATTTTTTTTTCATGCAGATAGAGAAAAGTAGTTGCCAGAATACAGAAGCAGACAAAAATACAGGCCAGGCCCAACAGAAATTTTGATTGCAGGCCAATTGATTGTATGCTCGTTCCGGAGAACATATCAGCTGTTTTTTTCATTCCGCCTCACCTTCTGCACTCTGTTTCAATGGATCCCGCTCGCGACACCTGCATTCCAGCGTAAGCACTGCTTCCGCAAGGATGCACAAGCCGTCTTCATCATCTGTCCCCCCTGTAGCGGACAAACTGCATCCACACAGATGCACCACAAAGTGCTTTTCCACATGCAACCCTCTTTTCCCACTGACCAGATATATTGGCGACGCCTGTTACTATAGCATAACAACTCGATAATATGGCAATAAATCAAGTCACATTCATGTGGCACTGAATTTGCTTAGTACAGGCAACACACCTTCCTGCACGCTTGGTATAGTAAATTTTAGCATAAAAGAAAGGCGGACAACATGAAAAATCCGAGTCGAACAACAATCCTGCTTCTCCTGCTCGCCATTATTGTAGCGCTGGTTCTGCTGGCAACTACCGATATCATGGCACCGACCATGCGCTTTATTCTGGCAACTGATCAGGGAACACCGATCCAGATTGCAGGATGTATTATTGCCGCAGTTCTCGGCTTACGGTTCATCTATGTTCTCCTCAATATGGTCGGCAAATATTATGCCGGTGAGCTTGAGAAAATAGAGAATGAAAAACTATCAGCCCAAGGAGGAAAACGACCCTAAAAGAAAGAAATGTCAGTACGTCAATACCCTTTAATTCAACCTGAAAGGAGAGTAATTATGGCCCAGGTACAGGATAACAAGCCGCTGTTTATTATCAGCGGTCTCATGATCATCTATGCATTGATCGCCGCAAGCGGCGTTCTGCATCCTCTAATGAAATATCTGCATACTGCAAAAACAGCTGATCTGCAGGTGAGCATGGGCTTAATTGCCGGTGGAATAGGCATACTCGGCGCATTCATCAACATGGTCCGCAAGCCAGGCGATACAAGCTTTGACCGTTTTTTCCTGCAGCCCCTGCCCGGCATTCTTCTCATCCTGCTAACGGCCATGGCTATTCGCTGGTACGTGGAACCGCTGGTCAAGCTCATGAGCGCGGGCCTGCAGCCCGTTTTCGGTTTTAAGATCTACAAGGTTCTGAACCTGAACTATGTAATCCTCGGCCTGTTGGCCGGTGTTATCCTGACCAACACCTACGGCATTCCAAAATTTGCCGCCGCCGGAGTCAAGTGCGCCAGATTTGTCCTGAAAATGGGAGTTATCATGCTCGGTGCCCGGTACAGTTTTGCCGAGCTTGCCAAACTCGGCAGCTATAGTATTTTTCTGGTCGGCACCTTTGTTCTGGGTACTGTCTTTTTTGTCCTCTGGCTGGGTAAGCTGTTTAAACAACCCAAGACCATGACCGGTGTTTTGTCAGCAGGCATGGGAGTCTGCGGCGTTTCAGCAACAGTGGCCGTTGCCCCTGTTGTCAAGGCCAAGAGTGAAGAGATGGCCTATACCATCGGTACCATCCTCTCCTTTGGTATTATCTGTATGTTTGTTTTTCCCACCGTTGGTCACTGGGCCGGTATGAATCCTGTCCAGTTCGGCGCCTGGGCCGGAACCGGCATCCTGAACTCTGCTCAGGTTGCAGCAGCAGCGCTTGCCTTTAACGCTGTTGACATCAAGACTCTTAAAGTTGCGGAAATCTTTAACATCACCCGCGTTCTCTTCCTGCCGATTATCGTTCTGGTGCTGGCCACCTGGTTTGGTAAGGAAACCGGCAAAAAATTAACCTTTAAAGAAGTTGTTATTGATAAGTTTCCGATCTTTATTCTCGGTTTCCTGCTGCTGTTTGCCATGTCCTCCATGGGACTCTTTTCACCACCTACCCATTACAAAGGAAAATTCATTGATTACAGCTATAATGAACGAACCCAGATCACAGACAAGGAATGGGACACCCTCAACAATGCTGTACAAAGCAACACACTCCAGGGGCTGAACAAAGAGCAGCTGGCTGCAGTAAAAAATCTTGTGGCCCAGCGCCAGCTTGCCGGTGATTTTGAAAGTCGTTCAGACAAAAAGGTTTTCAACAAGCAGGGCGAGGATCGGATGTTCCAGCTCGAATCCATCCTGGCGGCTGCCAAGGGTAAAACCGGCGATTTCTGCGGGGCTTTCTTCTTTCAGACG
>CAZQKF010000505.1:0-2230 GCA_964593645.1 uncultured Desulfobulbus sp. | reverse complement strand
GAGCATCGGACTCCAAATCCGAGGGCTGGGGGTTCGAGTCCCTCCTGGCCTGCCAGGGTTACGAAATTTTCTGCAGCACGGATGAGACGATGGCAAATAAAACAAAAAAGAACAGCAGCAAAAAGGGTCAGGTTGAGGCTGGTAAACCTGAAAAATCTCCTTTTGCTCCCTCCTCTATCCGTGAATTTTATTATGAGGTTGTAGCGGAGTTTAAGAAGATTGTCTGGCCGGATCGTAAGGTAACGGTTGGACTGACAGGATTTGTTGTCGTACTTACAGTTGTCCTCTCCATCTATCTCGGTTCTGTGGATTTTTTCCTTGGTAAGCTGGTTTCCATGGTGTTGCAATAGGCATTTACGATGGCGAAATACTGGTACATTGTTCATACCCATACCGGGTTTGAAAATAAAGTAAAGGCTACCATAGAGGATAGGATCGCTCAGGCCGGACATGAAGAAATGTTTGGCGAGATACTTGTTCCCACCGAACAGGTCGTCGAGATGGTCAAAGGTGCACGAAAAACATCTGAACGTAAGTTCTTTCCCGGTTATATCCTGGTTAATATGGATATGAACGAACATTCCTGGCACACGGTCGTTGAGACACCGCGGGTCACCGGCTTTGTCGGCGTCAATGCCAACCAGGCGATCGGGGACAGCGAGATTTATAAAATGATCCCGGCCTTGACCCAGGAAGAAGCCGACAAAATTATCGGTCGTATCGCCGAAGGTGCTGAAAAACCTAAACCCAAAGTTATCTTTGAGATTGGTGACGTGGTTCGGGTGACTGAAGGACCGTTTGCCAACTTTCAGGGAACTGTTGATGAGGTGTTCCCCGATAAGGGACGTGTTCGGGTTCTGGTCTCAATTTTTGGACGTTCAACTCCGGTTGAACTTGAATATATTCAAGTAAGTAATAATTAGCTCCAGGCCTTGCCTTGGAGGAGTGAACAATGGCTAAAAAAATACAATCATACATTAAACTGCAGATTCCAGCTGGTAAAGCAAACCCTTCACCACCTGTGGGACCAGCACTTGGTCAGCATGGTGTGAACATCATGGATTTCTGCAAGGCATTTAATGCCAAGACTCAAGCTGAAGGTGACACCATCATACCGGTTGTTATTACGGTTTTTGTAGACCGTTCCTTCAGCTTCATTACCAAGACCCCACCTGCATCGGTACTGCTGCTTAAGGCTGCAGGCGTCCAGAAGGGTTCCGGTAATCCCAAGCGTGAGCGTGTAGCTGAAATTTCTCGGGATCAGATCAAGGAGATTGCCGAGATCAAGATGCCTGATCTTAATGCCTATGACATTGATCATGCCATGCGTATTGTAGAGGGCACTGCCCGCAGCTGCGGGATTACCGTTCTTGACTGATACTGCATGCCGCAGTCGTCATCTAGAATTTTATTAAATTCGCTTGTACCTGCCCCGCTGACCACCGGGTAAGGGAGAACTGACTACCGGTCTTCATTATGCCTAAACATGGAAAGCAGTATCGAAAATCCGCAGAGTCTATAGACCGCACCGTACTCTATGAACTGCAGGAAGCAATTGACCGGCTTCTTAAGGATAACTGTGCAAAATTTGATGAATCCATTGATATTGCCGTGCGCCTGGGAGTTGATCCCCGCCACGCCGATCAGATGGTTCGTTCCACTGTCATTCTGCCTCACGGAACCGGTAAGGATGTTCGGGTACTGGTTTTTGCCAAGGGTGAGAAAGAAGCTGAGGCCTTAGCCGCTGGTGCCGACTTTGCAGGCTCAGATGAGATCATTGCTAAGATTAAAGACGGCTGGCTCGACTTTGACAAGACCATAGCAACGCCCGACATGATGGGTGAGGTCGGTAAGATCGGCCGGGTGCTTGGTCCGAGAAACCTGATGCCTAATGCCAAGCTCGGTACGGTTACCTTTGACATTGAGCGGGTTGTTAAAGAGACTAAGATGGGTAAGGTAGATTTTCGGGTGGAAAAGGCCGGTATTGTCCATGCCCTGATGGGCAAGCGTTCATTTGGTGTGGATAAGCTTGTCGATAATATTACAGCTTTTATTGATCGGCTGGTTCAACTGAAACCATCCTCAAGCAAGGGCGTTTACCTGCGCTCTATTATCGTCTCCTCTACCATGCGGCCGGGCATCAAGATAGATCCCCAGCAGGTACGTTCTCTTCTTAAGGCCTGAGCGGCCTGTGTTCAGCTACCGATTGAGCATCATTCACTTTTGGTCG
>CAZQKF010000504.1:0-2236 GCA_964593645.1 uncultured Desulfobulbus sp. | reverse complement strand
GAGTTCTTCCGGCAGGACCAGACTTATCTGTTCCGTTTCAATTTTGAAGGGACGGTCAACGGTGAACCGTTGCTGTCGATGCGCGATGGCTGTGCCGGTTTTTTTACTGCGGAAGATCTCGCTGCCGGACAGGGGATTGTCCACACCAAACTTGATCTGATGCCGCAGCCCGGCGTCCTCCCTCCTGACTGGCGGGAGTTAGTACCGCTTGGTGTCGAGGCGTACAGCGATCAGCAGATTGATGCCCTTTACGCCGGTGATCTGGCTGGATGTTTTGGTGCGCAGTTTGCCGCACTGCGGTTTACTCCGTACACCCTGCCGGGGAAGATGCTCAAGCTGGTTGACCGGGTGATCAAACTCGATCCAACTGGCGGTCGTTACGGTTTGGGACAGATCACTGCCGAGATGGACATCCGTCCCGATGACTGGTTTCTGACCTGCCATTTTGTTGATGATCAGGTGATGCCCGGAACGCTGATGTACGAGTGCTGCATGCACACACTACGAATTTATCTGCTGCGGATGGGCTGGATTGGTGAAGAAGGGGAGACGTGGTGCGAACCAGTCCCAGGAGTTGCCAGTGGCCTGAAGTGTCGAGGGCAGGTTATTGCATCAACAAAAAAAGTCACTTATCAAGTGAGTATTAAAGAGCTTGGTTATCGACCGGAACCCTATGCGATTGTCGATGCCCTGATGTTTGCCGACGGCCATCCGATTGTCGAAATTCCCGATATGTCGGTCCGGCTGGCAGGGTTGAATCGTGATATGGTTGAAGCACTGTGGCATCAGCCACAGGTGCAAGACACGGCCGCTGCTCCGGTGAAACAGGTTCTTTATGATACCGATAGGATCACTGCATTTGCTATCGGTAATCCGTCCGAGGCGTTCGGGGAACCCTACCGAATTTTCGATCAGCAGCGTAAAATTGCCCGGCTGCCGGGGCCGCCGTTCCAGTTTCTTGACCGGATTGTCGCGATCAACGGTGAACCGTGGACGCTGGTTGAGGGTGCAACGGTTGAGGCTGAATATGATGTGCCTGCTGACGCGTGGTATTTCGGTGCGAACCGACAAAAGAGCATGCCGTTCAGTGTCTTGCTGGAGATCGGGCTGCAACCGTGTGGCTGGCTGGCAGCTTATCTGGGCTCGGCATTGACCAGTGAAACGGATCTCTCTTTCCGTAATCTCGATGGCAACGCGGTGCAGCATCGCCCGGTGACGCCACAGTCGGGAATATTGACGATCAAGGTCAAGATCACCCGGGTTGCCAGCAGTGGCGGGATGATTATCCAGAGTTACGATTTTGCCGTCAGTGATCGACATGGTCCGGTCTATACCGGGGATACCGTCTTTGGTTTCTTCTCCAAAGAGTCGCTGGCCCAACAGGTTGGGGTGCGGGGAGCAAATCTCTATCAGTCTCCGCCAGCAGAACTGGCAACAGCGGAACAGTTCAGCTACCCGCTGGATGTCCCTTATCCAGAAACCCAAATGCGAATGATTGACGAGATCGAAATTTTCTCTCCTCACGGTGGAGAACATGGGCTGGGATACATCCGAGGACATAAAATTGTTGATCCTGATGAGTGGTTCTTCAAAGCCCATTTTTATCAGGATCCGGTTTGTCCCGGGTCTCTCGGGCTTGAATCGTATCTGCAACTGTTGAAAATTGTTGCGGCTAAGCGCTGGGGAGTGACAGCGGAATCGCAGTTTGAGACGGTCGTGCTCGACGAAAAACACAGCTGGAATTACCGTGGTCAGATTGTCCCGGCGAATGACAAGGTTGTGGTCGAAGCGACTGTTACAGCAATTGATGATGAAGCCAGACAGTTGAAAGCCGATGGTTTCCTTGCTGTTGATGGCAAGATTATCTATCAGATGAAAGATTTTTCGCTGAAGTTGATAGAATGAAATTGATCAATATTTGCGGATGAGGAGATTGGAATGGAAACACGTGAAGTGGAATATGTCATTCTCGGCATTGGAACTGCGGGACTGGGTGCGTTTAGCCGGATTCGCAAACAGACTGACAGTCTATTGCTGATTCAGCATGGTCCTTATGGGACCACCTGCGCACGGGTTGGCTGCATGCCGAGTAAAATGCTTATTGCTGCTGGTGATCTGGCTCATGCCATCGACAATGGAGCATATTTTGGCATAGATGGACAATATCAGGTTAATGGTAAACGGGTTTTTGAACGGTTGAAACAGGATCGTGCAGATAAATTTGTTGGTGGCGTCC
>CAZQKF010000503.1:0-2246 GCA_964593645.1 uncultured Desulfobulbus sp. | reverse complement strand
TGTTGCCGATCAGCACGGCAGTCCAGGTGCTCTGGAATGTCGTTTAAAATCCGGCATCCCTGGTGCTGGTTATTGTCACAGGTTAACTGATCTACGGTTTCCTGAACCATTCTTCCGAGGTTAAACCATTCCGGGGTAATTGCCGTGGGGCGGGCAAACTGGAGGAATTCTGTGATGGTTCGTGCCATTCGTTCTGATTCGCGCAGGATGATGTCGGTCAGGCTCTGGCTGGTGCTGTCCTTCCCGTCCCGGTCGGAAAAATCCATGGCCATGATTTGAGCAGAACCGGAGATGGCTGCCAGTGGGTTGCGGAAATCATGGGCAATTGCCGCGCTCAGCTCGCCGATGGCTGCCATCTTTTCTGCATTTCTGACCTGCTTTTCCATCTTTTCAACCAGGCTGATATCCTGCATGGTAATAACCTTGCAGTTGCTGCAGTCCGGTTCGTCAACGCTGTTGTCGTCTGCAAGGTGCAGGCGGGCGTACGAGTATCCGACTCGTATCAGGGCTCCATCATTTTTTTCAAGGTCAGCCACCAGGCGCCCCCGGGCAGAATCTGTCAGTATAATTTCCGGAAAAAAATGGGTGAACGGCTTCCCCACCACATCAAGAGCCGGGTAACCTGTTATTCTTTCCATGGCAGAGTTGCAGGAAGTGATCAGGTTTTCATCATTGATGGTCAGGATTCCCGTACTGATATCGTCAAAAATCTGTTTGTACAGCTGGCTTAAGCGGTCAAACTCAAGCGAAGTTCGAGAAAGTTCTTTTTCTGTGGAGCGCAGTTTACCGGCCAGCATACTGCTGAGCATGGCCATAGTAAAAAAAGTTACCCCGTAGACCGCAAAACTGTTGGTGACCGAAAGGGCATTTTTCAGTGGAATATAACCGGTCTGGGCATAAAAAGGCGGCAGTTGGCCAAGGTATTCGAAATACAGCACTGTGCCGTATAGGATAGTGGCTGACGCCGCCGGGATCAGGCCTCCGATCCGGTACAGAATCAGGCCGCCGGCAATAACCGGGAAGATAAATATTGAGGTGAAGATGGATTGACTGCAACCGGTTCCGTAGACAAGGACTGCGGCAAACACAGTGTCGGAGAGCAGTTGAATAGAGCCGAACCTGCGGATGCGCAGATGTTTATTCTGCAGCAGGGCCGCTGAGCCGATGGAGTAGATAAAGACAACAGATAAAAAGGCAATAATAACGGAAAGCGGGGGCAGAATGACTGCATTTCCCTTGGACTGCAGTATTGCGGTGATGGCCAGAAGCAGAGAGAATAGGGACACCCTGATCATGAGCAGCCAGAGAATATGGCGACGTAGTTGTTCTTCGGTATCGTGAACCGGAGACAGGGCCTTGATGAACCTGCAGTCAACCATGGGGTATCCGTACCTTGGAGAGTTGAGTCAACGTAGAATTGGAAGGGAGCTGTTAATCAATTCCATATTTTTTGGTTTTATAACGAAGAGATCTGAAGCTTATTTTAAGTAAATCCGCAGCCTGCATTTTTGACCCGCCTGCCCTGTCAAGGGCATGCCGGATCATCTTGGTCTCCAGCTCTACAAGAATATTTTCCATGCCCAGGTCAAACAGCTCTTCTTCATCTTCAGCTGCCACAAATAGCGCTTCCCGTACAGTTGTTGGTTTATTTTTCCGGGACAGGATAAGACTTTCAGGCAGGATGATGTTGGAAGATTCCAGGGCAACACCGCGTTCAATGATGTTTTCCAGTTCTCGTACATTGCCGGGAAAATCATAGTCCATGAGCACTTCAAGGCCGTAGGACGAGATGGTCTGTACCTCTTTACCGAGCAGCCGGGAATACTTGCGGAGAAAATGATCAACCAGCAGCGGCACATCACCTTTACGTTCCCGCAGCGGTGGAACGCGAATGGGCACAACAGCCAGTCGGTAATAGAGATCTTCACGAAATCTGCCGGCCATGATCTCGTCTTCGAGATTGCGGTTGGTGGCGGCAATGATTCGGACATTGACCTGCCTGGTTTTAGTGGAGCCCACCGGCATAAATTCACGTTCCTGCAGGACTCGTAGCAGTTTTGTCTGAATGATGGGGGTCAGTTCACCGATTTCATCGAGAAAGGCCGTGCCCGAGTCTGCCTGCTGGAAAAGACCTGCTTTATCGGCAATGGCACCGGTAAAGGATCCTTTGACATGGCCGAAGAGCTCACTTTCAAGCAGTGACTCAGGAATTGCACTGCAGGTAATGGGCACAAAGGCATTGGAGG
>CAZQKF010000502.1:0-2259 GCA_964593645.1 uncultured Desulfobulbus sp. | reverse complement strand
CCTGTATCAGGCCAAAAAAGAGGGCAAAAATAAGGTGGTTGTTTTTACCTGATTCACCTGCATGCAGGCCATAAAAAAAACCTCTGGAACAGACAACGCTGCTGCAGAGGTTTCCGCCCCATAAATGGGGTGCATAAGGTGTCCGGATCAGCCCTGTTTTTTCTCCTCCAGCAGCTGATTGGCCTCTTTGACGTTCATGTTCTCATGAATCAGGCCGTGTACGGCTGAGAGCAGGGCCACCGAGTTGGGGCTTTTCCAGACGTTTCTGCCCATGACGATACCGCTGGCACCACCCTGCAAGGCCCCGTGGATCATCTCCAGCGTATCCAGGTCGGTCTCGCATTTCGGACCGCCGGCAATCAGTACCGGTACCGGGCAGCCGGCGACCACCTTGTCAAAGTCGGTTTCCGTGTAATAGGTCTTGATGATATCGGCCCCGTGCTCAACACCCACCCGGGCACCCAGGGCAATGAATTTGGGATCCTTTTTCTTGTCCTCGTTGGTCTTGCCCAGGCCGATGACGCCCAGCAGGGGTACGTCCCATTTATGGCATTGGGTGGCCAGTTCAGCCATGCCGATCAGGGTTTCATGCTCAAACTCGGAGCCGACAAAGGCGCTGGTGGCCATGCAGTCAACGCCCAGTTTCAGGCCCTCTTCAACGGTTGCGGTGTGGCCTTCGTGGGTGAGTTCCGGGCCGGTAATGGTTGCGCCGCCGCTGGCCCGCAGGATAACGCCGGGATCGCCTGCCGGATCAAAGGCGTGGCTGTAAATTCCCTTGGTCATCAGCCAGCAGTCGATCAGGCCGGTGGCGTCCAGATCGTCAATGGTTTTGCGGATATCAACAATACCGCTCATGGCACCAAGGGCCATGCCGTGATCCACGGCAATTACCAGGCTGCGGCCGGTGGATTTACGAATTATTTTGTTTAGGCGTCGCTGCATTCCCTGCATTGATTTTTTCTCCTGAATATAGTGTGCTTTTGCGGCGAGGTGCCGCTCCTGCAAGTTATTCTGTGGTTTCAATTATTCGTCAAAGACAACAATTCCCCGGACCATTTCTTGGTTCTTGGCCTTTTCCACGGCATCTAAAAAACTGTCCAGGGTGAAGCGGTGGGATATAAGGTCGGAAACATGGATCTTTTTCTCCCGGATCAGCTGCAGGCACTGCCTGAAATCATCAGGTGTAGAGGCAAAGGTTCCAGTCAGGGTGATCTCCTGGTAGTGGAGCCAGCGGGGATCGAGCTTGATCTCACTGGGGGGCGGGCCGCCGAAGATATTGCAGACCCCGCCCTTGGCAGTGAGTTTCATGTTGTCCTCAATCACCTGGGGGATACCAAGCGAGATGATGACTGCGTCTGCTCCGCGTCCGTCGGTTATCCGCATCACCTCGTCGTGCAGATTTTCTTTTCCTGAATGAATTAGATGATCCGCACCCATTTGTTCAGCCAGGGCCAACCGTTCTTCAATCAGGTCGGCAATCATGACCTCGCAGCCGTAATATTTGGCGGTTTTCAGATGCATGAGTCCCATGGGCCCGGCACCGATGATCAGGACATGATCACCCTTTTTTAATCTGCAGGTACGGGCCGCGGCCAGGGTGCAGGACAGTGGCTCGGCCATCACCGCGTCTTCGTAAGTAAGATCATCACCAAGCCTGACCACACCGCCTGCGGCAACAATTTCTCTGGGCAGCCGGACAAATTCAGCAAAGCCGCCTTCAATACCGTGGCCGAGGCCGAATTCAGACTCACACAGGTTATGGCGACCCTGCAGGCAGTAGCGGCATTTGCCGCAGACGGCAATGGGGTAGACGCCGACCCGGTCGCCAACGGCCAGATCTTGAACGCCCTCACCAAGGGCGGCGATTTCTCCCACAACCTCATGGCCTAATATAGTGGGCAGATCCTTGGGGATCCCCTGGCCGAGCAGGGTCTTGATATCAGTTGCGCAGATCCCGGCTACCCGGGATTTGACGACAACCTCACCAGGGCCGACCTCGGGGGTTGGATACTCTTCAATGCGGATATCATTCACGCCATGGACAACAGCAGCTTTCATATAAGTAACTCTCTTGTAAATGAGTTTCAGGACGGCATACAGGGTAGGAGCGGCGCCTCGCCGCGAAGGCTCTACCGGGTATTTCCATTCGCGGCGAGGCGCCGCTCCTACAGGTGATGGGCATTTTCAATGAGACGACGAACCTTGTCCGGATCTTTTCTGCCCGGCGCAGCTTCCACACTGGAACAGAGATCTACCCCG
>CAZQKF010000501.1:0-2264 GCA_964593645.1 uncultured Desulfobulbus sp. | reverse complement strand
AAGATGAAGGTTGTGTTAACCGGCTCATCCATGAACCGGTTTTTCAGTAAAGACGCCCGTATTCCCGTAGGAAGAACCAGGCCCCTCTGTGTCTTCAGTTTCAATTTCAGCGAATTTATTCAGTATGTCTATGGCAGTGATCTTGCCGACTTTATTCGCTGCGCTCCTACGAAAATTCCACCATCACATCAAAGTTGTGAACATCCCCATCTATCTAGCATCCAGGAAGAACATTGAACCCTATTGCAGGGCGATCAAGAGTGGGCAGGATGTTGTATGAATAAAAAATTGAATTCCAACAAATCTATTCGATGAAATATAATAGAGACAAGGCAGACAACATTCAGGTGTTGATTACTGTTGAAGATAAGGCCCTGGTGAACAGGGCCGCACGATATGTGGCTGCAAAGTATTGTCCTCCGGAGCAAAGGCATACCGAGCAGAAGGAGTTATACCACTACGGAATCATCGGCTTACTGCAGGCAAAGCAGAACTTTGATCCGTCAAAACAGATTCCTTTTGCGGCTTTTGCAGTGCAGCGGATACGCGGGGAAATGATCAGCTATCTGCGGGTAAACCCTCTGGTGCATCAGCCTCAACTGGTGCGTAAGAGTGTAAAAGAACTGCAGCAGGCCCGTCATGATCTTGAATCTGTCGGGCATCCTGCCACCACAAAGGATATTGTCGCAAAGCTTGGCTGGGATCAAAAAAAAGTCCAGCAGGTGGCATCCATCAGGACAACGGTCGTTTCGATTTCCAGTGGCAGAAGGGGCAATGGGGAGGAGGAGGGAATTGAAGGTGATAGAGATTTTGCTTGTCGTGAGGATGGGCCGGAAAAAACCGCCCTGCGCCGGGAGCTTGCAAAGCTGTTTGCCCAATGTCTTGAAGGCATTGGAGATTCGCGTGATCGGTTGATACTGGTCGCCCGGCTCCTCCATGACAGAACCCTGCAGGACCTGGCCGAATACTTTGATTGCACGGCCGAGAGTATTCGGCAACGCCAGAAAAAAGCGCTTGACAGTATTCGATCCTGCTTTGAAAAAAATGGTTGGGATAAATATAGTATTGGCGAGCTGGAGCCTGCCATGGGAAAAGACGAGACCATAATGAAGGCAATGCAGATTTGGCAGAGTCAGCCTGAAGGGGTTGTCCATGGGACACCAGGTGGTGTACACTTGAAGTCTGATGCCCTGTATCGACTTGCGGAATGTTCCGGCCTGAAAGAGGCCAGTGAACAGGAACTGGAACATCTCTCTCTCTGTCCGATCTGTCTTGCGGCCTGGGTGGAGTGGCAGGAGTCTTTGCAGATACTCAAGATGACGGATTCCGGACCTGCGGTCATGATGACGTATGGCCTGCTTAAGGCAGCTGCATCGACTGAATGGAAAGAGCCCCAGCAACTGGAATCCGCCTGCGGCCGCTTTTTGTTGACGGTGTTTCCGGAGCTGGACTCACCCGGTCGCGGTTTAATCACCCTTGAGCTTAAGGCGCAGGAGCAAGACACTGCCGTTGAAGGACAGCGGCTTGTGGTGCGGGACGCTGAAGGTATGGTTCTTTTGGCAGGTACACTGCGGGACGGGCGTCTGGCCGGCAGAAACGATAATCTATACGCTATCAAACTCGCCTCATGGACCATTGTGAGTGAGAATAATCATCCGGATGACAAAAAATGAGTCGGCCTGCCAGTCACCGCCAAAACGAGATCTGGATGCTCTTTGCAAATGGAGAGCGGGCCCGGGTTCAGTTTACGCTGCATGCTCCATTGGCTCCAAGCAGCAAACCGGCTGATGCCTACGTTTTGAGTGAAGGGTCCGGGCTGAACAGGTCGGCCATACGTGCGGCAGAGGTGGTGTATAACTGGATGCGGTCCAGCGGACGAAAACAGAAACCCTTTGTCGCTGGTTTTGACCTGTTTGGTCTCTCCAAAGGGCCGGTCAGCGGGGAAAGCGGCGGCCTTGCCTTTGCCCTTGCTTTAGGTTCGGCCCTGAGCGGAACTGAAATACCGGCAGTTGCAGCGACCGGCGAGATTGCGTCCGGACACGGTGATGGCCCGGTTGTTGCTGTTGGTGGTATTGAAGAAAAATTACAAAGTGCAGCCGATACTCTCCCGGCAGGTGGAATGATGTTTTATCCCATTGCCAACGATCAGGAAATATCTGCCGGGTTGCGGGAGGAGAGCAAGATAAAAGATATTGGGCTGCATGGGGTGGCCAGCGTCACTGAAGCCTTGAACCTGCTCTGTGAACCGGTGGGTACTGGTCTTT
>CAZQKF010000500.1:0-2265 GCA_964593645.1 uncultured Desulfobulbus sp. | reverse complement strand
TCAACTCGGCCAGGTTTTCCGGGGTATAAGACATCATGACTCCTTGAGTTCACTGGTCGTTTAAAAATATATCTGCGATTAGGGTGGGAAATCGAGGTCGGAACATAATTACTGCTAATTAAAGGTAACCATAACTGAACCATTATTTAATAACCAGTCAGTTTGCGGCCACAACCGGACATTCAGCGAGTAATGAGAACGGCTCCCGAAGGAGCCGTTATTGTTAATTTTGCATTAAGGATTACGCCGCTTTCCTGCGTCTGGCTATTCCTATCAGTCCCAACAGGCCGGAACCAAACAACCATACCGCTGCAGGGACCGGGACAACGCTTGACAGCTGTTGCAGGTTGCCGGCAGCTATCAACTGGGCATCGGCAGCATCCAGTGTGCCGAGCGCCGTACGCAGGATCAGTTCACGAACCTGGTAGTCGGCGTCATATTCCGAGTTTTTGCCAGCATCCATTCCTGCCAGGAATCGTCCGGCGTTGCTACTGATCAACGACTCCCATTCCGGAGTAAATACGCACAGCGCCAGGTTTTCAATATTGCAGCCGGGATTGAGCAGCGCATTGGCAACGCCAACAGGCTGAAACTCTGTCAGCCCCTTGTTGAACCAAGCCAAGTCAAAGTAGAGATTAGGGAACTGGTCGATCAGACCCTGTACCGCGTCCGGGGTTGACAGACCGCCCCAGTGCGCCCAGACCACGCTCGCCGTATCACCAACCGCATTATCCGCATGGGCCTGCAGGATACTCATGAAACGTTCCGCAGCCGTATCGGTAGCCGTTCCCGTTAGGTCGCCGATAGGATTTCCGACGGAATCGGTCACCGTGTGATGAATAGTCACGGGCAGGCCACTGTCGGCCGCGATATCCAGAACACGGGAGATTCTGGCAGCAATGATCGGGTCAAACAGGTCGGCTTTGATATCCGCCGCAGCGCCTTCCTGACCGTACAGGGAGACTTCTCCCAACCACTGGTAGCTACCCGCTGCCGCACGAGCTCCTACATCATTCAGAAACAGGTCTTCTGACGGGTCGTACACTGCAGTGGATGATACATAAGATTTCCAGCCATCGTTCGCGCCGGGTTCTGACGGTCCATTTTGAAAACCAATACCGGTGATGAGGCGGTTTTGCAATGACGGGTTTGTCGCCAGGTTGTTCTGCATATAGTTGTCGAGGTGTTTTTTGGGCATCAGCAATATACGCTCAACCCCGGGCAAGGCCTGAGGCAATACGTACGTACGTGTCGTACCGTCCTGGATCGTCGTGCCCGCAGGGGCTCCATTAATGGCGTTGGCGATTTTGGAGGCCCTGGTTTTTACCCCCGATGATCCTTCATCCACGTGCGAATGCGCGTCCCACAGCGGGCCGGCATAGAGCGCGGCCTGGCTGACCGGGGTCAGGCCCATCAGCCCCATGCCAAGCAAGGGGGTAATGAGTTTCAAAACGGTGTGCTGCATACGGTTAAACATAACAGTGACTCCGCGGTTCAGGTGGCAGCTTAGTTAGAATTTTCGAGGCGAGATTTGCGCCAACTCTGTAAGTCATTTCAATACAAGCATAATCTGTATGGATCAGAATAGACTTGCGTAAATGTGTAGCAACGCTAAATACACAGGCGCACACGGCATCCAAGAGACGTGATTTCATGGTGTTCTCTTCTTGATCACTTGATTGTTGTTGAACAGCCTTGCTGCTTTGGCGATGTCAGCCAAACCGTGAATATTCCTGCTCCATGGATCTCCATTTAAGTGAAACGTCCAGTAAAACCATCTGATTCTTACAATAAAATGAAAAATTCAGCAATAGAACTTTAGACCTATGGGTTATACGTGTATAGAAGCCGAGGGGAACCAGGGTAGCCTGGCTGCTCTGGTTCCTCGCTGGGGAGTATAAAAACAGATCAGTCCCGGCTGCCGGCTTTTTCGCGTATAATGCCGCGCTAATAATTTTGAACCCCTGTTTCTACTCAATTTCCAAGGAGTCCTCCCTCATGAGTACCCGGTGTAACAGTTTCAACGCTCGCGCCACGCTGTCAGTCAATGGCAAGGATTACGAGATTTTCCGTCTTGATGCCGTCAAAGGCGCTGAACGCCTGCCTTATTCCCTGAAAATCCTGCTGGAGAATCTGCTCCGCCATGAGGATGGGGTGAACGTCACGGCCGATGACATTACGGCCATGGCGAACTGGGATGCCAATGCTGCGCCGAGTAAGGAAATCGCCTATACCCCGGCGCGGGTGCTGATGCAGGATTTCACC
>CAZQKF010000499.1:0-2269 GCA_964593645.1 uncultured Desulfobulbus sp. | reverse complement strand
CATGTGGACATTGATGGAGTGGCTTAAGCTGGGCAAACCCACAACCCTTGGTGCTGCTTCCGGAGCTATCGCCGGTCTGGCAACCATTACCCCGGCCGCAGGTTTTGTAGGGCCTAGTGCAGCTATTGCCATCGGTCTTATTGCTGGAGTGGTCTGTTTTACAGCAGTAAACATGAAATCGCGCCTGGGCTATGATGATTCCCTCGACGTTGTGGGCATTCACGGCGTCGGCGGCGCAGTCGGAACCCTGCTCCTAGGGATCTTTGCCTCCAAGGCGGTTAATCCCGGCGGTGTCGACGGCCTGCTTGCCGGTAGTTCAGCTCAGCTGATGTCCCAGGTTATGGGAGTGGCCGTGGTAGGTGTCTATGCCTTTGTGGTCTCCTGGGTTCTGATCAAGGTGCTGCACATGAGCATGGGCATGAGGCTGATTGAAGAAAACGAAGTGCAGGGAATGGACTATACGGAACATTCCGAGGCAGCATATAATTAATGAGAACAGGGAGAGCGTCCATGCTGCAGATATACCTGCACTGTGGAGATCCTGCCTGCAATAGAGCATAAGGAGCAGTGATGAAAAAGATTGAGGCGATTATTAAGCCGTTTAAGCTTGACGATGTAAAAGAGGCGTTAAACGGGATAGGCATTAAAGGTATGACCATTTCCGAGGTCAAGGGATACGGGCGTCAGAAAGGTCATACCGAAATTTACCGTGGTGCTGAGTATGTTGTCGATTTTCTGCCCAAGATAAAGATGGAGATCATTGTTGATGCCGACCAGGTGGACACGGTGATTGAAACCGTGGTTAATGCGGCCCGGACCGGCAAGATCGGCGACGGCAAGATCTTTGTCCTGCCGGTTGAACAGATTGTCCGTGTTCGAACAGGGGAGACTGACCGCGAGGCTATCTGATGTCTGTTGAGCTGCATGCTCAGAAGGAGGCCCTTGAAGAACTCTGGCAGCAGGGCTTGAGCGGCCATGAACTCCTTCTCCGCCACACCCGGTTAGTCGATGATTTTATCATTGACCACTTTAACACCTCTGAGGCTCTTACTAAGGCACGTGGCTCAATAACCCTTGTTGCCCTTGGCGGATATGGTCGTTGTGAACTGTATCCGTTTTCCGATGTGGACTTGCTCCTGCTCCATGACTGGAAGGCAAAAAAATATATGCAGGAGGTCTCGGAGGCGATCCTGTATCCTCTCTGGGATGCGGGCTTTGATGTGGGCCACAGTGTCCGTGGCGTAAAAGATGCCGTGGCCTTTGCCCGCGATGATTTTATATTTCAGGTGTCTCTTCTCGATGCCCGGCTGCTCACCGGCAGTCAAAAGTTGTATGATAAACTGCTGACCCGCTACCGGAAAAAGGTGCTGGACGGTCATCGTCATGACTTTGTCAACACCATGGAAAAATTGCGCATCCAGAGGCGCTCCAAGTACGGCAGTCATTCCTACCTGCTTGAGCCCCATATTAAAGAGGGCAAAGGCGGCATGCGCGATATCCAGGCTATGCTCTGGACGGCCAAGGCTGTTTTCGGCTTGGACGGACTTGCCAAAATGGAAGAGTCCGGTATGCTGGAACCTGCTGCGCGTAGGGAGTTTGAGGCTTCCTGGAATATGCTGGCAAAGATCCGCAACCGGCTGCATTACATCAGCCGCCGTCATAATGATCAGCTGATCTTTGAATACCAGGAAGAGATGGCCGCAGCATTCGGCTATGAAGACCGGGACGGCATGCTGGCTGTTGAGCATTTCATGCGCCATGTGTATGCGCATTTGCAGACGATTGCCGTGGTCACGGATCTGTTCTTTGAGCATGTGTATGAAGTCCTGGGCATGACCGGTAAGGACAAGGGGGAACGGCAGCTGGAAAAAGGTATTGTCGTCCGCAGTCAAACCCTGCGTCTGGCTGCTAATGAAACAGAGCTTGTTAAGCGTCCCCATCTTCTCATGCGGCTTTTTCTTCAGGCCGCCAGAACCGGCCTGCCGGTGCACCATAGGACCCGGCAGCTGGTCACCAGGAATCTTGCCCTGGTGGATGATGATTTCAGGAGCTCAAAGCGAGTGGCCCGCATTTTTCTTGAGCTGCTCATGCAGCCGGAAAATCCTTTGCCGGCTTTGGAAACAATGCTTGAAGTCGGTCTGTTACCAGCCTATATCCCGGAATTCGGCGTGGTGGAATCACTAGCCCAGCATGACCTGTATCATATCTACACCGTGGATCGTCACCAGCTGCAGACGGTGGCCGAACTCTGCAGACTCCGCAGTGAGCA
>CAZQKF010000498.1:0-2276 GCA_964593645.1 uncultured Desulfobulbus sp. | reverse complement strand
GCCGTTGATGTCGGTTACCTGGCGCACCTGGTTCCACTGCCCCTCCTGGGGGATTGGTGCCGGGCCGTGATCAGGCCCTTTGGCAATACAGTACATGCTCTCTACTTCAGAGGAGTAATTCATTCGGGTTCTCCTAAAAGATTGTTTTTTACTCAAGGATGCCTGAAATACTTATACAGCACCCTTAAAAAATCTGCATCGGCTTTGACAAGATTTTCAGCCGGAATGCATCAGGAAGCACAGCGTACACAAAGATTTGCCTCAGGCATGATCATGATGCGGCCAACCGGGATAGGATCGCCGCAATCTGCACAGATACCAAACTCCGACTCATCCACCCGCTCCAGTGCTTTTTTCAGCATAATCAGCTTGCTGCAACTGGTATTTAACTGTGCCTGGTTGATACTTCTATTATTGATGGCATCCATCCGTGACAACCGTCCAATGGCATTATCAGGGGCAATGGGTTTAGTCAACTCCGCAAGAGCTGTAATATCCTTTTCCGTCTCCTCAATGGCTCGACCTATTTTTTCCCTGATCTCTTCCCGCTGCGCGCTGTCCATATCTTTGTCTTCCTTTAACCTTTTATGTGTATGTTAATGCTTCGTAAGCAGCAGACCTGCCCATTCATCTTCGTATGCGACCTGGTCCAACGAAATCCCCAACTCCCTGCAGACAGCCGTGATATTTTCCTCCTGCTCCCCCCGCAGGATGCCGGCCAACACCAGCCTGCCGCCCGGGGCCAGCAGCCGGGCAAAATCCGGAGCCATGGCTGCCAGCACGTTATAGACGATATTGGCACAGAGCAGATCAAAGCTGCCTGTAATGTCGGCCAGGTCAATTGCCGAGGTCTGAATTTTATGCTGCAGGTTATTATGGGCAATATTTTCAGATGCCACCCGTACGGCTTCCGGATCATTGTCCACAGCAATGACTTCCACCGCTCCAAACAATACCGCAGCCATGGCCAGGATACCGGTGCCGGTGCCCACGTCCAATACCCTTGCCGGTGGTTTATCCCGGTAACAGTCACTAATAAAACCAAGAGCGAGTTTGGTGGAGGCATGTTTACCCGTGCCAAACGCCATGCCCGGATCCATCTCAATGACCTGCTCACCGGCCTGTTTATCATAGGCTTCCCAGCTGGGCTTGATCACAAGGCCGGGAATAATGGTAAAGGGTTTAAAAAATTGCTGCCAGGAGGTGGCCCATTCCTCGTCAGCAAAAATTCCGCATTCCGGAACCGGCGGGATAAGGTTGTATAAGGCAAAAAGAGGGCTCATCTCCTGCTGCAACTGATCGACAATCTCCTCCTGGCCTGTCCCCTTCTCAAGTTTAAAAAATCCGGTCAGCACGCACCTGCCCTCAACCACAGGCGACTGTTCCACTCCGGATCCGCTCAATATGCCCAGCATATCCGCTACCGGCTCCAGGATAATTTCCGGACAGTGCAGGCTTATTTTCAGCCATTGCAGGCCGCTCTCTGTAGTCATTACTGTTCCCTCATTGATTAATCGGTCTAAATATGCTATAAATTCCTATTTTTAATGTAACTGTTCAGCTGTACCCTGCCTGAGCCATTACAAACCACATAACATGCCCAGAGTATCCCGCGACCTGAATATTTTAAAAAAAAAGAATCCTATCCTGCACCGGAGTTTCCGATGAAGCATACCATTGAGTTTCAACCAGACAACATAACCGTAACCGTTGACAAGGGCGAGAATTTACTGAGTGCTGCTGCCAAGGCCGGGGTGTATATCCATGCCTACTGCGGCGGTGACGGGGTCTGCGGCAAGTGCAAGGTTGTGGTTGATGAAGGTGATGTCCGCTCGGATAAGGCCAACCTGAAACAGGAGGACTGGGACAAGGGGTTTCGCCTGGCCTGCCTGTCCACGGTGGAATCGGACCTGAAGGTTACGATCCCGGAGATGACCACCAAGAGCGGCAAAGCGCTGAAACGCAAGCCCAAGACCACCCGTACCATTTCGGCCAAGGCCCTGGATACCTTAATTGGCGAGTGGGAGGTCGATCCGCCGGTCAGTAAGCTCTACCTTGAGCTTGATCCGCCCACCATGGAAGACAATATCTCAGATATGCAGCGGGTAATGCGCGGTATTAAAATGATCATGCCTGGGGATTCCAGGGAACCTTCCTATGATCATCCTGAATTGATTAAACACCTGCCCCGGGTACTGCGTGAGTCAGACTGGAAAATCACCCTGCTTCTTTTGCGCGGTAAAAACAAGGGTGAAACCTTTCGAATTATTGATGTT
>CAZQKF010000497.1:0-2289 GCA_964593645.1 uncultured Desulfobulbus sp. | reverse complement strand
TCCACTGAAATTGGATGACTGGTAACCAGCCCCGACACAATATCCTCACCCTGGTCTCCAGATGCGTAATCGCCCCACAGGGCTACCCGCCGCACCTTGCGGTAGGGATGGGCCGTGAACAGCACGCCGCTGCCCGCCTGATCGCTGAGGTTACCGTAGACCATGGACTGAACAATCACGGCGGTCCCCCAATCGTCGGACACATCCATCAGGTGGCGGTATTCTCTGGCCTTCTGGGTATTCCAGGACTCGAGTACCATTTCAACTGCACCGATCAACTGCAGCCAGGGATCCTCCGGCGCACTGCAGCCGCGTCTGCGCATTGCATTTTGATACTCCAGGGCCAGTTCCCGCATCTGGATGGAAGAAAACTGCCGTTTGAGCCGCACCTTGTATTTCTTTTTATGGGTATTCATCAGGGCCTGGAACTCCTCGCGCTCCATGTCGCCGGCCATGGCCCAGGATTGAAGAAAACGGCGGTAATTATCCCATAAAAAATATTCCTGATCCGGGTGATTGGCCACCAGCTCATTGACCAGGTCTTCATTTAAGCCCACATTATGAATAGTGGTCATCATGCCGGGCATGGACATGGCCGAACCGGACCTGACCGAGAGCAGCAGCGGGTGTTCGGGCGACCCGAAAATGCTGCCGGTCTGTTCTTCAAGCTGGGTAATGGAGCCGCGCACCCGCTGCATGAACTCATCCCGAGCCCGGTTAAAGCGCTGCACGGCCTGCCAGCAGCGAAATATTTCCGTGGTGATGATAAAGGCAGGCGGCACCGGCTTGCCGTCTGCCGCCAGCATCATCAGGTTAAAGCCCTTATTACCCAGATGAATCAGGTTATGAGTACGCAGGTTTTCATTGTACAATGATGAAATGGTTTTTTCCGGATTATAGGTCATGAGCAGGTCAATGGTCTGCTCATCCAGGATATCCTTCTGAGCCTCCAGAGTCTGGATAATATGGGTGATAAAGTTATCCAGGTGCTGCAGACCGAAGGTGGTGGCGATCAGATCGCGGAAAAAAGACTCGGACAGCCTGTGCACCGTGGAGGGCAGGTCATTTTCGTCCCAGAGGGATCGGTATTTGGTGAGCAGGTTATCCTTGCCGATCTGAGGGATAATGATGGACAGGTTGTTCTGGTGGATATTGTTGTAATAGGCATAAATAACGTCTTTTACCCCCTCGGACAGGCCGCGCACGATATCAAGATGCTGAGTATAGGAGAACCGTTTGATGCCGATGGAGGAGGAGAGCAGGCTGGCATAGGTGTCCAGACGCCGACTGGAGATACCGTCGATTTTGAGTGCCCGCAGGTACAGGCGCAGACATTTTGAAATACGAATAAAGGTTGCCTGGGTGATAAAACCGAGATTAATGGACTGAGTCAGCCGTTCCAAATAGATGTTGGCCAGATTTTCCAGACGGAAGGTCAGGCCAAGGGCGTCAAACTTGCGTTCGGAATAGCGACCATACACCGAGGGAATATCCACGGCAATATGTCGTTTATAGTAAATTTCTTCCTTGGGCTCGAATTTTTCTTCACTTAAGATGGTGCTCTTCAACTTCTCCAGATGGCTCAGCACCACGGAAAGGCAGCGGTAGGTATCGCAGTTTTCAAGGGTGTTGAGCAAATGCTCCATCTCCGGAAATCCCAACTGCGCAGCCTGCTGCAGCTGGTTGCGCAGCTCCTGCATGCCGAGGTTATACTTGTGGTGAAGCAGCTTGAACATCTTGACAAGCAGCTCAAAACGCCTGCGCTCAGGCTCGGAAATATCCTGCTGGCGCTGCAGGTACCGCCCTCGGTCCTCGTCGTTCCAGGCCAGGATATCATTCATGGAGCTGAACTGCAGATCTTCGCGGATCCGGTTGGTCAGGATATGCTGTTCATCGACAAAGATTCCAGAGTCTTTAATCTGGTCGATAATTTCATCGGGCAGAAACGGGCGCAGGTGTGATTTTTCCAGAGTGATCCAGAAGGTAAAGATGGCCCCGATAAAATCAACAATCAGGTTGGATGATTCCACGTGGGACTGTTTGCGGAGAAAATGGATCAGCACATCGCGCCGTTTATGAATCTCATCAAGCTCTGTGGAGACATCGCGCAGCTCTCCTTCTGCACCGATCTCGTTAAAAAAGACCGGCATCAGCTTGGTAAACTGCTTGGCCAGGTTGTAGATGGGGCCGATAGGGTGATTGAGCAGGTCGGTGATGTCGCGCTGGAAGAGATCCGTATCTTTGACACAGGTGCCGGAGAGCTTGATGTTGATGATCAGGGCGGAAAAC
>CAZQKF010000496.1:0-2299 GCA_964593645.1 uncultured Desulfobulbus sp. | reverse complement strand
ACCCTACTGATTATCAAATCTTAAAACGTGGGAAACGACACGACTACTTCACTTCTTCCCTACCATGGCCCCAAAAAGGGCCTGCAGTAGACCTCCCTCTTGGAACCTCCGCCCCTATCTCACACGATGCTACCGCTGGCGGATGGCAACTAACTGTTGGCTCCCCTAACCTAACAAATAACCCTTCACCCTTCACCCTTCACCCTTCAGCGAAGCGTCCCTCACCCGGTTTTTGCGGCTCAAACTCGTCGACCTGAACCCGGGCCTGCCCCAGAGCGCTTACGACGATGCCATACGGCAGATTATCTCAGCTATCGCGACGCATACGCTTTTGGTAACCAACCGGGAGAAAAACGCTTTGCTCAAAGATGGGGACCAAGGAGGTTGTTTACAATACGGTGGCGCGGGGATTTATCCCCGTTCCGGACAGCGTAATATTCTTTTACCTCCAGTGCATCGACATAGTTACCGGAAGTAATGTCATCGATAGGAAGCTGTTTGCCTGTCAGCCCGAACCTGTCAAGCAGATAAGCATAGCCAGCAGGGCGATATTTCAAAATGTTTGTTTCCATTCTTGTAAAATCATTATTTCTGAGAGGTGTCCTGTTTAGAGAAACTGGCCTCTGGCTGGTAAAACAGTTATCTGCCTGGTAAAACGATCAGGACTGTTCATTTTTTCTTTTCTTAGATTCAAATCGTAAGTGCAACAGCTTGAATTCAACTTGTAAGTGCAATTCAAAACATTTGGTTTGAAGGATAAGCTGTGATAGACTGCTGTTCGTGGCAGAGTGTCCGGTATTATTAATCCACAACTGCTTTCCAGGAAGACAGAACAGTTGCAATGAAAATCCTTCACACATCAGACTGGCATCTGGGCCGCACCCTGTATGGCCGAAAGCGCTACCAGGAGTTTGAGGCCTTTCTGAACTGGCTGGCCGAGACTATTAGCGAGGAGCAGGTCGATGTCCTCCTTGTTGCAGGAGATGTTTTCGACACAAGCACTCCGAGCAACCGTGCCCAGGAGCTGTATTACCGGTTTTTGTGTCAGGTTGCTAACTCCACTTGCGGTCATGTTGTCGTGACTGCCGGAAATCATGACTCACCTTCATTCCTTAACGCATCTAAGGAACTGCTTAAAGCCCTCAATGTCCATGTGATCGGTTCGGTCACGGAGAATCCCGAAGATGAGGTTCTTCTCCTCCGCAATCAGGATGGTTTTCCGGAACTTATCGTTTGCGCCGTTCCCTACCTTCGGGACAGGGATATACGCGTGGCTGAAGCTGGAGAAAGTATCGAAGACAAGGAGTGCAAGCTGATCAAAGGCATCCGAAGTCACTATGCCGATGTTGCAGCCCTCGCTGAACAGATACGCGCTGAGATTGATACAAATATACCCATCGTTGCTATGGGACACCTTTTCACCGCTGGTGGACAGACAGTCGATGGTGATGGCGTGCGAGAGCTTTACGTCGGCTCTCTGGCCCATGTGACTGCCGGGATATTTCCTGAAAATTTGAATTACCTGGCGCTTGGTCATCTCCACCTCCCGCAGAAGGTGAACGGTTCTGAGATCATGCGCTACAGCGGCTCCCCTCTACCTATGGGGTTCGGGGAGGCAAAGCAGCAGAAGAGTATTTGCCTGGTTGAATTCCACAGCACTACAGCCGCCGTTCGGTTGATTGACGTGCCTGTGTTTCAGAAACTTGAGCGCATCAAGGGAGATTGGGACGAGATATCAGGCAGGATTTTCGAACTCTCGACCACTGACTCCCAGGCATGGCTCGAGGTCGTTTACGAAGGCGACGAGGTCATTGGCGACCTGCGAGAACGTTTGGATACTGCCATCATCGACACAGGAATGGAGATTTTGCGGATAAAAAACAACCGCATAATCGACCGTGTGCTTAACCAAATCCATGATGAGGAAACCCTGGATGATCTGAATGTAAATGATGTGTTTGAAAGATGTCTTGCCGTTCATGAAGTGCCTGAAGCTCAACGTTCGGAATTACTCCGTGCCTATCAGGAAACACTCTTGTCTCTCTGCGAAGACGATACGCAAGCGGAATAGAGAGGCTGTCGATGAGGATACTGCAGATACGATTCAAGAATCTGAACTCGCTGGTCGGCGAATGGAGAATCGACCTTACAGACCCGTCATTTGCTTCAAATGGCATATTCGCCATCACCGGACCGACCGGCGCTGGTAAGACAACGATCCTTGATGCTGTTTGCCTGGCCCTTTACGGCTGCACGCCCCGCCTCAACAAGGTCACCAAGGGCGTGAATGAGATTATGT
>CAZQKF010000495.1:0-2311 GCA_964593645.1 uncultured Desulfobulbus sp. | reverse complement strand
TCATTGACCTGTTTGCGCCCTCTTTTCGCACTGATGTCCAGGGACCACTGCGGCTCGATTTTTTCGGGGACACGCTTGAGTCAATCCGAACCTTTGATCCCCTTTCTCAGCGCTCACTCACCGAGCTTGACGAGGCCATACTACTGCCCGGCTCAGATATCCTCTTTCCTCCGGCAATTCAGGGCGACTGGCGCCGGCAGCTGACAGAAAGGGCAGCAACCTTTGACTTGGACAGAGCTGAACATAAGCAAACTCTGGATCAGCTGAATCAGCAGATCCGTTTTCCAGGCATTGAATTTCAGCTGCCCCTTATCTATCAGGATCCTGCTCCCCAGACGCTGTTCGATTATCTGCCGACCGACACTCCCTGCCTGCTCCATGATCCTGCCGCCATTACTCACAAGATTGATCTTGTCTGGGAGCGCATTCAGGCAAACTTTACCGAGGCCTCTGCAGACCGGGTCGCCCTGCCCCCGGCATCTCTTTTTCTTGACCAAAAAGAGCTGGCTGAGTGGTTGCAGCAGAACACACGAATTGACTTTTGCCCCCTGCCTGATCCGGACGCTGCCCAGTCACCGGTCATGCTCCAGGCCGGTGACCATTCTTTGCTCAAGCAGGCCATTGACCTGGAGCGTAAAAAACGTGGTGTGCTGGCTCCCCTTGCCGACCGGATGCGAGCCTGGCAGGAGGCCGGAGAAAAGATTGTCCTTGCCTGTAAATCCAACCGCCAGGCAAACCATTTTGACGAGATGCTGTCGGCCTATGATCTACAAATCGCAAGGGCAACAGCACCGCTTGATCTTACAGCCCATCCCAAAGAGATACTCCTGGTTGAGCACTCCCTGTCGCAAGGATTTGATCTTGCTGGAGAACAGCTGCACATCCTGTCAGCAAGTGAATTATTCGGCGAAAAAAAGCTACGCACCAGCAGCCATAAAAAGGGACGTCAGGCCAAGGGAGCACCGGTTGCACTGGAAGAGCTTGCAATCGGAGATATTGTTGTCCACCGTGATCACGGCCTGAGCTGCTTCCAGGGATTGTTCAACATGGAGTTTGCCGGGCAGCGCAGCGACTTTATGCAGCTTGAGTTTCGGGAAGGCGACAAACTCTATATCCCGGTCGACCGGTTGCACTGGGTCAGCCGCTACCAGGGACTTACAGACCAGCAGCCACGTCTGGATCGGCTGGGCTCCGAGCGCTGGCAGACCACCAAGAAAAAAGTTACAGAAGCGGTTTGGCAGGTTGCCCAGGAACTCCTTGAGATCTATGCCCAACGCGAACTTCGCAAGGGCCATCGTTTCAAGCCGCCCGGCACTCTGTACCAGGAGTTGGAAGAATCCTTTCCCTATGATGAAACCGACGGTCAGGCCAGGGCCATTGATGAGGTGATTGCGGATCTAACCTCGGATCAGCCCATGGATCGTCTGGTCTGCGGCGACGTGGGATACGGTAAAACTGAAGTTGCGGTTCGGGCGGCCTTCAAGGCCATTGAAGACGGTTTTCAGGTTGCAATTCTGGTGCCGACGACAGTGCTTGCAGAGCAGCATGCGGCAACCTTTAGAGAACGATTCTCCGAGTTTCCGGTGGAAGTCGCCAGTATCAACCGGTTCCGTACCCCGGCCCAGCAGCGTCTGATCGTACGCGGCCTGAGCTCCGGCACCGTTGACCTGGTAGTGGGTACCCACAGGCTGCTCTCCAAAGATATAGTCTTTAACAAGCTTGGGATGGTGATCGTTGATGAGGAACACCGATTCGGGGTCACCCATAAAGAAAAAATAAAAAAACTGCGAGCTGAAGTTGACGTCCTGACCCTGACCGCTACCCCTATTCCCCGAACCCTGCAGATGTCGCTGCTTGGCATCCGGGATCTATCGGTGATCTCGACTCCGCCCCGACGCAGACGCTCGGTCAAAACCTTTCTGGCCCGTCACGATGAACTGGTGATCCGAGAGGCAGTTCTGCAGGAACTGGCCCGGGGCGGCCAGCTCTTTTTTGTCCACAACCGGGTCAAATCCATCCACAGGGTTGCAGAAAATATCGAAGAGCTGGTACCGCATGCCCGCATTGCCGTGGCCCATGGCCAGATGCCCGGTCGCAGCCTGGAAGATATCATGGTCAGCTTCATCAATCATGATATTGATATCCTGGTCTGTACCACCATTATTGAATCAGGCCTGGACATCCCCAATGCCAACACCATAATCATTAATCGGGCCGATCATTTAGGCCTGGCCGATATTTATCAGCTGCGTGGCCGGGTCGGCCGTTCTTCCCGCCAGTCCTATGCCTACCTGCTGGTCCCTTCCCTTGA
>CAZQKF010000494.1:0-2330 GCA_964593645.1 uncultured Desulfobulbus sp. | reverse complement strand
AAAGAAAAATCACTTAAATTAGGCAGGGAGATCTGCGAGCGGGAGCTGCGCCGCCTGGATATCAGTCTGAAAAAACTGATCAAGAGCGGCCATATCCGCCTGCTGCTTAAGAAATTACGCTGTAATTCACTCGATGACATGCTGTCCAAGGTCGGTTCCGGGAGCATTACGGTACACAACCTAGAGCGAGCCCTGCAGCCCGATGAATTTCGCCGGGAAGATGAAAAACGGCGTGAGGCAGAGCTGCTGGAAAGAACAGCCCGGGCCGAGCAGAACAGGGCCATCTTTTCAGGCAGAGATGCCATCGAAGTTGATGGTGTGGATGATATGCTGGTCAAGGTCAGCCAGTGCTGCAGGCCGGTACCCGGTGATGAAATTATTGGTTTTATTACCACCGGAAGCGGTATTTCCATTCATAAGGCAAACTGTCAGAATTTGCGTGCAACCGATCCACAGCGCTGGATTGAGGTCAGCTGGTCTAAAACAGTCAGCAGCAGGCACCGGACCGAGCTGCTCCTACGGGCCGAAAACAAGAAAAACCTGCTGGCGGAGATTTCAGCGCTTATTGCCAGTGATGATGCCGATGTTATAGAGTTTAATGCCAGAACAACCCCGGAAAATGTTGCCGAGTTCAGTGTTGTCCTGGAAATTACCGACCTGCAGCATCTGCAGGTTCTGCAGCAACATCTGCAGCAGATGCCGGAGATGATCGAGGTGCGCAGGCGCTGAGGGATATAACAATGGTCGACTGTGAGGTATGTGGAAATGAACGGGAGGAGGGGGCAGGCCTGTGTCCGTATTGCGGTGCAGCCTCGCAAATCTCTCAACACCTGCAGGGGCCGCAGTATAAGATTGTCAACCTTGAAAAGGGCTTGCCATTGGTGGATCAGGCCTTGGCCCGACTGGCCACCGAGATTAAACAGGCACAGCTTGAGCGCTGCCGGGTTCTTTTCCTTATCCACGGCTATGGTTCAAGCGGGCGAGGCGGTGTTATCAGAGGTGAGGTCAGGGCTCAACTCCGCTTTCTAAAAGATCAGAACCAGATCAACGACCTGCTGCCGGGTGAGGAGTTCAGCACCCGTAGCGGCCATGGACGTCAGCTTCTGCGGCGTTTTCCTTTTCTCAAACAGCATGCAGATTTAAATCGATCAAACCAGGGGATTACTTTAGTGGTGCCCTGAATGGGCTGATTATCTCATGTTAATGGGAATTTATATTTAAAAAAACTGGTTTTTTTATTTGGATGGGATATACTACAACGTATTGTATTGTAGAGATTAGATTAAATCATAACAGCTTGAACATATTCAATACCTTTCAGGGACGAAAGCAGGTTGTTGTATGAGCAATCTTTGATTTGCAGAATCTATTTATTCTTTTAGCTTGTGAGGAAATTGTATGAAGTATGCAGTATATGCATTATTTGGCCTGATGCTGGTTGCCGGTCCGGCTGCAGCTGAACAGCAGACGGAATTAAAGACAGAAACCCAGAAAATCAGTTATGCGCTCGGGCTTGACCTGGGTGCGTATTTTAAAAGTCTAGGTGAGGATTTTGACCTTGCCGTGATCCAGAAAGGTATTGACGACTCCTATAACGGGAAAAAGACTCTACTGACAGCTGAAGAGGCGGCCAAGGTTCAGCAGCAGTTTGCTACCCGTCAGCAGGAAAAACAGGTCAAGAAGGTTGTGGAAATGGTTACGGCGAATCAGGACGCTGCTAAAAAGTTTCTTGATGAAAATAAGGGCAAAGAGGGCGTCAAGACAACGGCCTCCGGCCTGCAGTATAAGGTTATCAAAGAGGGAACCGGAGCCAAACCCACAGCTACTGATACTGTGAAAGTCCATTATAAGGGAACCCTGCTGGACGGTACTGAGTTTGACAGTTCCTATAAGCGTAATCAGCCGGCTGAGTTCCGGGTGGATCAGGTTATACCGGGCTGGACCGAGGCTATGCAGCTGATGAGCGTGGGAAGTACCTATGAATTGTATCTTCCGCCTGAACTGGCCTATGGTGACCGCGGAGCACCGCCGGTGATCGAGCCTGGTTCCATGCTGATTTTTGAGGTGGAACTGCTCGATGTGACCAAGGGTGATGAGAAAAAGGAAGAGCAGAAAATCAAAAAATAATTTTCATCCTTTTGTAGGCAGCCTTGAAAAATTAGGATTTTCGTTCGAGATTCAGCCATGCGAAAAATTTTTACAGCAGGCATATATATGATATTCCGAGGATAAAATTTTGAGCATAACGCAGAGATTGGGTGAAAATACAATTTTTCAAGGTTGCCTGTATATCTGCCGGGGACTTTTGACGGAGCACCGGTTGTAGAGAG
>CAZQKF010000493.1:0-2345 GCA_964593645.1 uncultured Desulfobulbus sp. | reverse complement strand
GACTTTCTCGTTATCTTCAGAACAATTAAAACTGTGCTCTTCCAGAAAGGATCACGCTAAGGCTGAACTGCTGCTATGAACAGTACTCCCCCTCCTGAACATATCCGGCAAGGCATTGACAAGCTCATTGCCGGCGACCATAGTGTGCTCAAGCATATTGCGGTTGTTCACGCCCTTCCCAATGCCGTTGACCGGCTGCTCACTGAAAAAAATAACGAGAACGTTGACGTTCTTCTTGGTCATCTGGTTGCCATGCTCCAGGACAATGACGCTGACCTGCAGCAAAAAGCAGCAGTTGCCCTGGCAGGAGTCCTGAACATCCTTGCACGGCATGAACAGTGGCAGCTCATGGACAAATTATTGCCGGCCAGCCAGCAGGCACTGCATATTATCGGCAACAACACTGCAATAGCCCGTCTGTGCATCACTGCCCTGACCAAGCAGGCTGCATTCCGGATTCGCAACAATCATTATAGTGCGGCCCGCATTACCCTGATCATGTTCAGCGGCCCAGCTGTACTGGCCTCGGCGAGCGACGAGTACCGTGAACTTGCAGAAACTGCGGTGAAAAAACTCGCCCTGCGCCCGGTACTGAATAAACTTCTTGAACAATACCTCTACGGTGAAGACAAACAGGAAGAGGCCGGACGTCTACTCGTTGCATTCGGGCGGGAAGCGGCTGATTTTCTCATGGATTCCCTGAGCCAGGATGACAACAAGGAAACCCGCATCAAAATCCTCAAACTGGTTGAAGACATCGGCGAGCCTACGGAAGCTGCCCTCCGCCGACTATTGCAGCAGACAACCCCTTGGTATGTTAGCAGAAATATCATAAGACTGCTTGGTGAAACAGGTAATTTGAACTGCTTTGAAGAAATCGCACCGTTTCTTGAACATGAAGATTTACGGGTGAAGCTGGAAGTCCTGACTGCCGCTGCCAAGATCGGCGGCAGCACCCGAAAGAGCTTCCTGCTCAAGGCTCTCTATGCGGTACCTCTGCAGCTCATGGCCCATGTGATCTCCCTGCTTGGTGACATTCCGGACGACAGCCTGGTCGTTCCCCTTGCTGATCTTCTCGAAAACACCTCAATATATCAAAACGAACATGGCGAAGGACTGCAAATTGCAATCTGCGAGGCCCTGGGGACAATCGGCTCGGTCAAGGCGCTGCCGGTGTTAAAAAAAATTATAGCCAACAATACTACACCTGGAGCGACAGCAGAAGAACATGCACAAAATGGCCCTTTGCAGGCGGCACAGGATGCAATGCAGTGTATCAGTACAGGCAACACCCTTATCCAGCAGACCCGGGTAAAAAAAGTTATGGGTGTTTCCATGGCGGCAGATCATGTCTCTGCCCGGGAAGCGGCCATTATCCGGCTAGCCGTAGCAGGTGACAAGAAAACAGCAGTGCGCAAATTGTATGAACTGATCGGTGAATGTGCTGCAGCCAATGACCTGCACAATGCCGAACGACTCCGCGAACGATTCTATGAAATTGCACCCACTGCACTCAATGCCATTATCCGCTCCGGCGAGCTCATTGAGCGGGCAAAGGGCGACTTTATGGGCCAGGGATTTCTCGAAATATGGATTGATCTGCGCAAGGCATTGTCAACACCTGAATTCAGCGCTATTTACCATGAACTGGAGACCCGATCCCTGCAGCCCGATGAAATTCTCATCAGCCAGGGAACCAGGAATGATGAACTGTTTTTTATCAACTACGGCACCCTGAAAGTCTTCTACAAGCAGAGTCCACAGGAAATTTTTATCAAAAGCCTGAGCAGCGGGGAAATTGCCGGGGAGAATTTTTTTGACGCCTCGGTATGGACGGTCAGCCTGCGGGCCCTGACAACCTGCCGCATATCCATCCTGAAACGCTCAAGCTTCATCCGCTGGCATAATGAATTCCCGGGTCTGAAAAAGAAACTGAAAAATTTTTACGACAACTCCAATGATATTCATGATCTCCTCAACAAAAAGGGATTGAGTCGGAGAAAATTTGAACGGTACCAACTGTCGAGGAAAGTGAAAATTCAGATGCTTGACAACAATGCAAAGGCGATCGGCAGCAACTTCAGCGGTGATATGTTCAATATCTCCACAGGTGGCCTTGCTCTGCGGGTTCGGGTTGCCAGAGAAGAAAACGGCCGATTGCTGCTGGATAAAAAAATGGAGATCAGCATACCGGTCGGCGGCAAACAAGAGACACTGCCGGTGCATGGTCAGGTTCTTGCTGTCCACCCCTTTAACCCGAATCAACACGAATTCCTGGTTCACTTCATCTTCAGCGACCAGCTTGACCAGAAGAGGGATCAGCAGCCCGATACCCAAGCCTAGGA
>CAZQKF010000492.1:0-2348 GCA_964593645.1 uncultured Desulfobulbus sp. | reverse complement strand
TCACCTTGGTGGATGAAACGGATAGCGACGCAAAGATCAGGGCTGTTGTCGGTGTGCCTGCAGAGTCATTTAAGGTGAACAAGGTTGCAATTAAAAAAGCAGTATCTGAATTTTCCGAAGCGTTGTTCGTAGTTTCCGAACCATTTGCCGTGGCCTATGGGGTCGGTGCCTTGGATAATGCCCTGGTGATTGATATTGGTGCCGGTACGGTTGATTTCTGTATCATGCACGGAACGGTTCCGGCCGAAGAGGATCAGCGCACAGTGCTCACCGCGGGTGATTACATTGATCAGCAGCTGTTTACCCTGCTTGAAGAGCGATATCCGGAAGCGGATTTTAATGTGAATATGATCCGGCGTTTTAAGGAAAAACACAGCTTTGTCGGCGCGGTCGACAAAGACGTTGAGGTTGAAATTCCTGTTGAAGGTAAATCAACAGTGCACAATATCACCGAAGAAATGCAGCGGGCCTGTGAGAGCATTCTTCCTGCCATGGTAGAGTCAACTCTCGAGCTCATTGCCAAATTTGATCCTGAGTACCAGGATACCATTCGCCAGAACATTATTCTTGCCGGCGGCGGCAGCCAGATCCAGGGGTTGGCCGACTATCTTGAGGAGGCCATTGGAGAATACGGCCCGACCAAGGTGCAGACAGTCGACGACTCCTTGTTCGGCGGAGCTGACGGTGCTCTGGAACTGGCCAAAGAAATGCCCGAGGACTACTGGACTGAGCTGTAATACCAGCCCGTTGCAGTGTTTGTTTTTTAGTATATTCGCGGAGTTTATTCCTGTAATATACCCTTGGCATCGTATAATCGTGCAGGAAAACATTCTGAAGGTAATTTTCAGCAGACAGCAGCTCGTCCTGATTAAGGGTGTTGCTGTTGTCATGCTGTTCCTGCACCATCTCTTTTTATCAGAGATAATATGAGTACCCCACTTGAGTGAAACAAAAGTCGAACGTAAGCAAGAGGGTTTGGCTTGGGGCATTGTATTGTCGTCAGCCTACTGCAGCCATATCACCCTTGGTCTCCCGTGGTTTTTATGATCATCCTGTTGTCTTCAGCTCCTGTATGTCATGATCTATGCGCCCATTGCCCGTCTTTGTTCACGCTCGGCGTGATCAATCGTTTTTCCTGCAGGCAATGCGAAAAAATGAAAAAAAGTTAAGCCCTTTTGGTGCAATGAGGTATTATAATTAGTAATTGTCCTCCAAACCTTGTACAGGGTTGTTGATTATGACCTCCGCACCACAGTATGTCGAAGATTACGATCCCCATTTTAAAATTTTCCATGAACTCATGGCCTTTAAGGTCCAGGAGATTCTTCTTGTTTCCAGCCCTTATGATGCCTACATCATGGAGGAAGACGGATCTATGGCCTCCCGTATCATTAATGAGTACCATGGCCTCAATCTTTCCCAGCCCCCTCGTATAACCCGAACCGCAACGGCCGACCAAGCCCTTGAGCTGCTCGAAAATCGTCATTTTGATCTGGTTGTGACCATGCCGCATCTTGGGGGAATGGACGGCT
The DNA here is from genome assembly GCA_964593645.1 of uncultured Desulfobulbus sp. GTDB lineage: Bacteria > Desulfobacterota > Desulfobulbia > Desulfobulbales > Desulfobulbaceae > Desulfobulbus_C. Next base: position 816 of record CAZQKF010000492.1, on the reverse strand, counting down.
GCTCCTTTGGCCGTAAGGTGCGTAAACAGTATCCGGACACCCCGGTTATTTTGCTGTCCCATTCCGTTCGGGACGCTGTCAGTCAGGGCGATATTTTTAATGATCCCTGTTTTGACGACACCTATATCTGGTGTTGTGATTCCGATATAATGCTTGCTATTGTCAAGAATGCCGAGGATCGGATGAATGTGGATTATGACACTGACCGGGCCATGGTACGGGTCATCCTGCTGGTGGAAGATTCGCCCCAGCATCGTTCTGCACTGCTACCCATGCTCTACAGTGAGGTGGTGGAACAGACCCAGTCTGTGCTTGATGAAGGGCTTAATGAATTGCACCGGCTTCTTAAAATGCGGGCCCGGCCCAAAATTCTCACTGCGACTTGTTTTGAGGAGGCCATGAACCTCTTTGAGCGTTATCGGCCCTATATATTTTGCGTCATGTCTGATGTCCGTTTTCCCCGCCTGGGCATGCCCTCGGCCACGGCCGGTTACGAACTGCTCTCAGAAATCAGGTTGCAGGTGCCCGACCTTCCCCTGCTTATGCTGAGTACGGAAACAGGCAACAGGGAACTGGCTCAGAACATCCCCGCCGTTTTTATTGAAAAGAAAGCCGAGACAATGCGTGGTGAGCTGCATGACTTTTTTTTAAATTACCTGGGATTTGGTGATTTTGTTTTTCGGACACCGGACGGAATCGAGATTGACCGGGCTGCCAGACTGCGCGAATTTGAAACCAAATTAAAAACTCTTCCCGAAGAATCTCTGCTCTACCATGCCCGCTGCAATCATTTTTCCAACTGGGTCATGGCCAGGG
>CAZQKF010000491.1:0-2349 GCA_964593645.1 uncultured Desulfobulbus sp. | reverse complement strand
CTGCCCCCCACATATACCCCATGCCAACTCACAACAAATGTTTGATAACCAGGGCCCGCATCACGGACAAAAAACTGAGACATCCATTGCCGAAAAAAATCAAACTGCGGCAGCAGCCAGCATACAACAAAGAAAAGGATCACCCCTGCCCCGTTGAACGTACACAACCTTTCTGCAAGGTTCGACTTTCTCCCGGCATTTTGAGACGGCAGCAGACTCTTTTTTCCCCAGCTGAAAACAATATTGACCACCATCCAGATACAAACGATAAACCCAAGAAAAACAGCTTCCTGAGCGTGATTGACCCAGAGTACGGGCAACAACAGTAACGCTGTTGCTACTCCCAGGCCAAGAGCGCGCCGATTGCCTGCAAAGAAAAAAGCTGCTGTCCACAACCAGCAGATAACCAGCGAACCGGCACTGGGAGCAAAACTGTAATATCTGAAATAACTAAATATATTTGTTCCGAAGAAAAGGAAACAGATCGCAACACTCAAAAAAGACCACCTGCTGGTAAGGCCCGCTCTCTTGCCCAGGACAAACAGAGCGGCAGCCATAAGGGCCCAGAAAAAACCATTTACAGCATCGATCTTTGTCAACATTGAGTCGGGCTGAACCTGCTCTTCATCCGTGCAAAGCACAACACCGGCCATGCTGTACTGCCACATCCCCTTATTTTCTCGTGCTATCTGGCCGACCTGCTGCCCACAATTTTCCTCATGAACCCGGCGAAGATGCTCCAGAGGATCCGCCGGGGGTTCAAGGAAAGGCCCAAGCACAAATCCCAGAATAAAAAAGGAAACTGCAAGAACAGAGAGTTCCCGAAGATATCCTCTCCCTAAAAAAACTATGGAAACAAAAGCAGTACACCAGCCTAAGATGCCAAGAAAATAAGTCGACAGACTGGAGAGCAGAGGAACAACAGGGTACAGATGATTTACCGAGATACATGCAACGGCTGCCAGACAGACAGCCAAGGCTCCCTTAACTACTCCACGGATCATGGTCATTGATACGGATGGTACAGATTATCCCTGAAATTCTGGTACAATGTTTTTCAGGTGATGCTTTAAGATATTAATATCTCGTGAGACAGCGGCATGGTTTAGCTGGTCAAGTTCATCAAGCAGCCAGTCCCATTCCACCTGCCGGCTTTTGGCCAGCAAGAGCTTTGCATGAACAGTCGGCTGCAACTGTTCACTCGCGTGTAAAAGCTCTTCATATAATTTTTCTCCCGGACGCAGGCCGACATATTCAATTGAAATATCTTTACCAACGGTTAACCCGGAAAGACGAATTAACTGTTCCGCCAAATCTTTAATAAGAACCGGCTTGCCCATGTCCAGAACAAAAATTTCACCACCTTCTCCCATGCTGCCCGCCTGCAGAATTAAGCTGACAGCCTCGGGAATAGTCATAAAGTAACGGGTAATCTCCGGATGCGTTACCGTAATCGGCCCGCCGTTTTCTATCTGTTTCTGGAAAAGAGGTACTACGGAACCGGTCGACCCCAGTACATTGCCGAAGCGGGTGGTGATAAACTTTGTGTGCGACCGACTGTTTAAATTCTGGCAATATAATTCACTGATTCTCTTGGTCGTTCCCATGACACTGGTGGGATTTACCGCCTTATCCGTTGAAATCAGCACAAAACGATCAATGCCAAAACGATCAACCGCATCAACAAGTACTCTGGTACCAATAATATTATTCTGTACACCTTCGGCCGGATTTTTTTCCAGCAGCGGCACATGCTTATAGGCTGCAGCATGAAACACGACATCCGGTTTAAATGTTTTTAATGACCATTCCACCCGCTCACGATTTTTCACATCACCGAGGATTGAGACAAGGTCAAGCTCGGGATGGTCCGCACGCAACTCATTATCGATACCATAAAGGTTAAATTCACCATTTTCGAAAACAACCAGCGACTTCGGCTCCATTCCGGCGACCTGTCGGCAAAGCTCAGCCCCGATAGACCCGCCGCCGCCTGTGACCAGCACAACTTTATTATAGAGATACGAACGGATAGCCTCCGTATCCAGCTCTACCGTATCCCGTCCCAATAAATCATCCACGGTGATCGCCCGCAGCTGATTAAAGTCTATCTCCTGGCCTGAAAGTTCAAACAGAGACGGCAAAATCCGCGATGGTATATTTACCTTGGCGCACTGATCGGTTATCCGGCGCATCTGATTCTTGGTTGCCGAAGGTATGGCAATCAGCAGCTCATCCACATCAAGTGATTTCACCAGGGGCACAAGACCTTCCAGGCCGGATAATATCCTGACCCCATGAATCTCCCGACCATGCTTAGAACTGTCATCATCAACAAAGGCAACCGGT
>CAZQKF010000490.1:0-2361 GCA_964593645.1 uncultured Desulfobulbus sp. | reverse complement strand
AAGAAAAAAACCTTATAACTCAACCTGTTGGTTGCGGCTATGAGTTGGTGTACCTTCTGGAGGACAAAATCAGGTATGGAGATCAACTTTGTTCTCGGAAGTGGTGAAGTTGCAGTGGAAGTGAAAGGGAGCACGCAGGTGGATAGAAGAGCACCACTCCCTACAACAGAAGAGATTTCTGTTCTCAGCTTACTCCACGGCCTGATGTTTTTTAGGCAAGGACACAAAAAAAGAACTTCCCCGGCCCGGCACACTGTGCATCCCGACCCGGCCGGAATGGGCCTCGACAATGGCCTTGACAGCGGCCAGCCCTAAGCCGGTGCCCTGCACTGCCCTGCGTTCATCATCTATGCGATAAAAATGAGTGAACACCTGGGCCTGATCCTGGGTACTGATTCCCGGCCCCTGATCCCGTATTTCCAGGGTCACCTGCTTCTGATCTTCCTTAAAAAGCAGCTTAACCGTACTGTGTTCCGATGAATACTTGATTGCATTATCCAATAAATTAGAGATGACCCGGCTGATCTGTACCCTGTCGAGGACAACAAGGCCTGAAAGGTGTGGCCTCTCCACGGCCAGATCTATGGATTTTTTAGCGGCTTGAACCTCAAAGCCGGTAACAATATCGGTCAGCAGTTCTTCCAGGTCACAGGGATTAAGCTGGAGTTCAATCTGGCCTGATTCAATGCGGGCGATATCCAGAAACGAAAAAATGTACTGCTCCAGGCGAGTAATTTCTTTGTGGATAGTGTCCAGATAGCTGACCTGCTTTTCGCTGAGCGGCCCGGCCTTGCCCTGAACCAGCCGATCCACAAAACCACCGATAATGGCCACAGGTGCCTTGAGATCATGGGTAAACAAAGAGATAAGATTGCGCTTATGTGCCTCAAGCTGACGAACATCTGTTGCGTCCCTGAATACCTCGATACCCGCAATCAGTTTCCCGGAATCATCTGATATTGCACGGCTGGAAAAAATAATAGGAAGCATCTCGTTATCCTGAACCTGAATAAGGGCCTCACGGCCGAGACAGGGCATACCTGTTTTTTCACTTTCCCGCAAAGGGCACTCGTTTTGACACAGGCTGGTTGAAAAAACCTCAGCACAACTCCGGCCCAGAACTTCGCTCCGTTTTCTGCCGGTTATCTCTTCCGCTGCCGGGTTAAACTCCACAATAATATAGTTTCCATCCACCACAAACAGAGCAACCGGCAATCCGGAAATAATAAGTTCGCACAACTGTTGTTTGCTCAGCATATCTTACTCCTCTTTATGCTCCGGATACGAAAACCGAAGCCTCCTGCTGCTGGTGCAGTACGCTGGGAAAATACATAGTGACTCCCAACCGATAGCCCGCTCCACTCGTGACCTCCAACTCCGCCTGATGCTCAAAAAGAATCTGCCGAACCAGTACTAACCCTGCCTGGGTCTCTATTTCTATTTCCGTGGCCATGGAACCTTGTTCGGGAGTTTCTTGAACGGCCCCCTGGAGGGTAAAAACAGCCTTTGGCTCGTGCTCGTTTGTCACTGCTACAGATAAGCTCTCCCCCTCTACCGCCTGCCCGGAGAGATAGCGTAAAACATGCACCAGAGCAATCTTGAGCACCTGACGGTTGGCATGAATTGCAACAGGCTCAGCTGGAATCTGTGGGTGGACGATAATATGTTTTTTGCGCAGGGTCGGACAAGTGTCAAGAGCATCTTTGACAAGAACCCCAAGATCTTCCCGAGCAAAAAGCGTTCTTCGCTCTGCAGCCATGGTGGTAAACTGCTTGACCAGATCCTCGATTTTATCCGCCTCTGCCGCAATCAAGCTGATTTTCTTCTCTTCCCGCTCCGCCAGCCCGCTCTTTGCCAACAAGCGACGGGCCATGCCGCCGATCACAGTAGCTGGGTTACGCACCTGATCGGCAATACGCAGGGACATCTCAATGATGGTTCGTTCCCGGGCCAGCTCTTCCAGATCATTACTCAGCTGCAGTAGTTCATTATTTGATTGATCCAGGAGTCTATTTTTCTCTGTTTTTTCACGGAGCAGGCGGACAACTTCATCATGTTTTGCCCGCAGGTTTTCCATGTACGACTCCTCGGTATCGGTAAAGAGTTCCCTGCGAATCGCGGCCAGACGACCATGAATTTGCGACCAGGAAATATTTGCATGCAGACTGCGGCAGGTAATGGTAATATTACTGTCCTGTACACCTCCCTGTACCTGAACAGTATCAAAAACCGTGTGCAACCCTGGAAAAGGAGGATATGCAAGGAGCACCCGGGTATCAGTGGGGCAAACCTCTTCAGACAGACAAAACCCATTGCCGTGAAATAATAGTTCCACGCCGCACACAGTCTCCTGAACGACCT
>CAZQKF010000489.1:0-2367 GCA_964593645.1 uncultured Desulfobulbus sp. | reverse complement strand
TCCAAGATCGAGGCAGGTATGCTCAACATAGAAACCATCCCCTTTTCTCTCAATGCAGTGTTGGAAAATCTGAACGACCTGACCGGCCTGGCTGCCCGGAAAAAAGGGCTGAACCTGCAGGTATTTTCACAAATCGAGCTGCCTCACTGTCTGGAAGGAGACCCACTGCGGCTGGGACAGATTCTGCTCAACCTGACTGATAATGCAATTAAATTTACCCCTACAGGAGATATTATTGTCTCGGTAGAACAGCTGGATACTATCCAGAACTCAGACAAACAGATTGCGCTCAAATTTTCCGTCAAAGACAGCGGCATCGGCATGACTAGAGAACAGGTTGATCAGCTCTTTCAATCCTTTTCCCAGGCTGACAGCTCAACCACCCGTAAATACGGGGGCACCGGCCTGGGGCTCTCTATCAGCAGGCAGCTTGTCAAGATGATGGGTGGCGAAATCAGTGTGGAGAGCGAGTACGGCAGGGGCAGCACCTTTACCTTTATTCTTGAGTTCAACAGTACGGACATGAAGTGTACTACCAACTCTTACCTGCAACCAGACAATACGGCCCAGTCCTCCCTCCGGGGGGCACGAGTTCTTGTTGTCGATGACAACTCCATCAACCAGCAGATTATCCGGGAACTGCTGGAGCCCCGGCAGCTCTCTGTTACCCTTGCCAAGGACGGTCAGGAGGCGCTTGAAATGGTCAACGCTCAGCCCTATGATGTCGTACTCATGGACATTCAGATGCCGGTCATGGACGGCTACAGTGCGGCACGTACAATTCGGGACAATCCCCGGTTCTATAAGCTTCCAATTATCGCCATGACTGCCAATGCCCTGGCTGAGGATCGGCAGAAATGCGTAGACGCAGGCATGAGCGACTATATTACCAAGCCCATTACCCCTGATACCCTGCTGACAATGCTTGTCTGCTGGATTGGTTCCGGGAAAACGGTTAAGGTCTCTCAGCCGGAATACATGACAGACCTGGCTACCATGGCGGCGGCCCCGCAGCTGCTGCTCAACCTCCCCGGTATTAACCTGGAAACAGGACTCCGGCATACCGGCAGCAGTGACATGCTCCTTACACTACTTGAAGTATTTTACAGGGAACATGACCGGGATGTCCTGTCCATCCGGGATGCTCTGAATGCAGGAGCACTGAACAGTGCACAGCGTATTGCCCATACAGCCAAGGGGATTGCCGGAACCATCGGCGCTCTTCAGCTGCAGCACCGTGCAGCCAGCGTGGACACAGCCCTTAGAGAAAATAATGGCCAGCAGATCGCGTCTCTGCTGGCTGCAATGGACAATGAACTGCAGCAGCTCATACAGGGCCTGTCCGAAATATTTTCTTTGAAAAAAAACAGCACTGAACAGGCAGTTGACGATAGTAATGATCGGCCCCCCCTCTCCCTCCTGCTGGAAAAACTGACTGCAGAGATCCATGATCTTAACCCAGAGGCTGAAGAGACAGCAGCAGCCCTGGTAAAACTGTTGGAGAACTCACTGCAGCAGACAATTGCCCTGCAGGTACTGCATCTGGTTGAAGAGACCGAATTTGAAGAAGCTGAGCAGGCCCTGACACAGCTAAAATCATTGCTACACAAGAGCACCACAACCGGGAAAACTTCATGACACTGTCTCAAATGCGCATCTTAGTTGTCGATGACGAAAAGATAAACAGAGATCTGCTGGTTGGACTGCTCAAACCTTCCTACAGGATTATGGTTGCAAAAAACGGCGTCCAGGCCCTGCAGGCAGCTGCCCGGACTGAGGGCGGGCCGGATCTGATCCTGCTGGATATAATGATGCCGGATATGGATGGATACGAGGTCTGCCAACGGCTCAAGGAGACGGATGCCACCCGCGACATCCCGGTTATTTTCATCACCGCCATGGGGGAGATCAGTGATGAGAGCATGGGATTTCGCCTGGGCGCTGTTGACTATATCACCAAGCCGATCTCACCACCCATTGTCCAGGCCAGGGTCAAGACCCATTTACTGCTCAAACGCAATACCGACCTGCTGGCACAAATGGCCTCAATTGACGAGCTCACGCAAATTCCTAACAGGCGGGCCTTTGATCGGGCCCTGCAAAGGGAGTGGGATCGGGCAAAACGATCCGGAACATCCCTGGCAATGCTCATGATAGACGTGGATCTGTTCAAGCAGTTTAATGACTGCTACGGCCACAACGGCGGTGACGATTGCCTGAGGCGACTGGCCAGGGCCCTGGCTGAAATGGTCCAACGGCCCGGAGATATGGTGGCCCGTTACGGCGGTGAAGAATTCTGTGCCCTGCTCTCTAACACCGACCTGGCAGGTGCGGTCAAGGTCGGTGAACGATTCCGGGCCGGGATGG
>CAZQKF010000488.1:0-2374 GCA_964593645.1 uncultured Desulfobulbus sp. | reverse complement strand
ACATGTGCAGCCTGCAGCATTAGCAGCAGCACAATAAATAGCATTGAACCTGTATACTTCACAATAAAACCTCTTGCCTTTTCCGGTGTACCCCATATAGCTCAAGGATCACCCAAATTTAATACTTCTGTTCCAATCCTCAGATATTTCCAACAATCATTTCCCGGCATACATGCCCGTAATATTATCCATGGTTTCAAGCAGCAAATCCGAATTGCGTTGAATAACTTCCGGCGTCAACTGCTTTGATTTTCTTGCCGCGGCCTGTTCAAACCAACGAAAATATTTTCCGGCCAGGAGAAGCTCGCGGCGGATGTCAGGCGTAGTTTCCTCTGACTGTAGCAGCGAGTTATTGGCCTGTCTGAACTCGTCAACAACCTTTTTAAATCTGACAAAAAAGGTGTCCTGCTCTCCCTGCCAGAGGTGAAAAACATACAGAGCTGCCATTCGCTGGGACAACATCCGCTGACGGCCGGCTAAATTAACAATTCCTGCTGCACCTCCAAAAGCCTTTTCAAGATCAACAGTTGCGGCATGGCTCAACTTGAGCAGTTGTTCCATATTTTCCCAGAGAAAAGTGATTTTGTCTTTGTTTACCGGGGCTTCAAGCACCGGACGGATCTGCTGCCAGAGATCATTCACCTGGGAAAAATCATCTAACGCCGTATCATCAGTCACTGACTTCATCAGCAAAGTCAGTTGATCATCAAACTTTAATATCAAGGCGGCAAGATCTTCTTTCGGATTCTTATATCTGGACCCTAAGCCCACGAGACAGTAATCCCTTAACATTCGCTGACTGATCATCCGTTGACTACCGGCCATATTGATCAACTGAGCCGGAGTGTGGTCGGCAGCAAAACCGTATCCTGTCAACACCGCACTCTGCAGCAAAAGTACAACAATAAATACAATGACTTTTTCAGATATCATTTTCTATCCTCAATATAGATGGAATAACCAGGATCGATGTAATCCATTTGCAGCATTTGCTGAAGCAGGAGCCCCGGTGCCGAAAGAGAAGACCTCCGGACATCATGCAGGCTCCCGGTTCCGGCTACAGGCATATTCTGCCGCAGATACTGATTATTTACCGGAATTTTCGGCATCGAGCAGTGCCTCCAGTGTCAGTTCATCCTCGCCGGCATCTTCTTCAGCATCAAGCATTTCTCCCAGGGAAAGGGAATCATCAGGTGCAGATTCAGTTGAGGCGGCAAGAACGTCATCGGTTTCAGGAAGTTTGAAGATAGATACCGATGCCAGCATCTCACCGGCCAGCACAGCCATTTCTTTCATTGAAGACGAGGTATTACGTGTCTCATCCGCAGTCTCTGTCGTGATGACACCAATACGGTCCATGGTTCTGGCGACCTCGACCGATCCTGAGGCCTGTTCACTGGTGGCAACAGAAACCGAATCAATAAGCTCAGCTACCTCAGTAGATCTCTTGTTGATTTCCTGCAATTTTCCAAGGGCATCCTGGGACAAGGTCGTCCCCTCCACCACCTCGCGAATACTGGCATCCATACTGGCGCCGGCATCGGTGATCTCACCAAGAATATTTTTGATCAATGTTTCAATCTGCCTGGTGGAGCCGGCGGCCCGTTCAGCCAGACGCTGAATTTCCTCGGCAACAACTGCAAAGCCGCGTCCTTCCTCGCCCGCAGCCGCCGCCTGAATGGAGGCATTCAGCGCCAGGATGGATGTTCGATCAGAAATATCGTTAATAGTTTTGGCAAAATCACTAATCTCCTGCGAACTTTCACCAAGCCGTTTAATGGCCCGGGCAGTATCCTGCACATTACCACGAATGGCCTCCATGGCGCGGCTGGTATTTTCAACCGCACTTGTCCCTTCAATTGCCGCCTTTTTAGAAAGTTCAGAGGTTTCCGCAGACTTTCTGGCCCGCTCGGCAGCCTCTTCAATGGCAACGGTCATCTTGTTGATCTCCTCAACAACACCGCTGATCAGATCAGCCTGCTGGTCACTGCTGGCAGTGAGACCATCAGTGGATGAACTCAGCTGCTGGGCGGTGGCACCAACCTCCTCCGAGGAATGCTTAATCTTGGCAATAGCGTCACTGAGCTCATTGAGCATCAGATTAAGCGAATCAGCCACAGTACCGGTTGCATCTTCTCGTACCGTAGCACGCACGGTCAAATCGCCTTCGGAAAGTGCTGAAATCTCTTCCAGCAACCCGATGATGGAATCCTGCAGCTGGTCATGCTCTTTCCGGCGTGTTTCGACAAGCTCTCTGGTTGTGCCTATCATATTGTTGAATGCAGAGGCCATGGTACCGAGTTCATCCCGGCTGACCACTTTAGCCTCACTCTCGAGATCTCCCTCTTTCGCGCATCATGGCTAATTTTCAGTA
>CAZQKF010000487.1:0-2375 GCA_964593645.1 uncultured Desulfobulbus sp. | reverse complement strand
TATTCTCGGAGTCGGCAACCTGCTGCTGGCTGACGAGGGATTCGGCATCCATTTTATCGAGCGGCTGCAGAACGAATATACCTTTCCGCCCAATGTTGAACTGCTTGACGGCGGTACAGCCGGTATCATGCTGGCCCCCTATATGGAGACCAAGGACGTTCTGTTTGTGATTGATGTAGTGAACCTCAAGGATCAGCCGGGTAGCATCCACCTGTACAGCGACCAGGATATCCGCTCGGGCAACACCCATATAAAGATGTCTCCTCATCAGGTGGGCCTACTGGAAATCCTTGATCTCTGCCGCCTGCGCGGTCATGCGCCGGAACGGGTCGAAATGATTACCGTGGTTCCAGGAGACCTGTCCACCCGCATCGGCCTGTCCAAAGAAGTCACACCAGCCTTGGACACTGTCCTTAATATCCTTATGGAAAAGCTCCATGAACTGGAGATTTTTCCGGTTCCGGCAATACTTGCAGCAGATGCATGAATTTTCCCTGGCCCAAGGGTTAACTGGACAGCTGATTGACTTGGCCGCTCAACATGATGCACAAAAAATATGTACGGTCAGGGTGGCAATCGGTACCAGATCGGGTATTGTAGTTGATTCCTTTTCCTTTGGCTTTGAAGTACTGGCAAAAGAAAATACGCTCCTCCAGGAAGCCGTTCTGGAAACCAGCGAACCCGATGGAGACGACCTGATACTGCTTCAGGTAGAGATGGAGTGACATGAGGTATCAGCGGAAAAATTGCATGGCTGTTTTCCCTGGTAAATTTCTGCTTGTGGCCTGTGCTTATGTAGTATGCATTCCCACGCAGAGCGTGGGAACGAGAGTTTTCCCGTATGTCAATATTTATACCGTACCTGACAGCTAACACCTGATACCCGATACTTATACAACTATGTGCGACTCATGCGGCTGTACCCTTCCAGATGACCATCACCACCAGACCAGTACTGAAAAAAAACTGGTGGACATCCATACCAGCCTGCTGGCGGCCAATAACGAGCAGGCAGCACAGAACCGGCATCATTTTGAAGAGTTCGGTGCTGTTGCCATTAATCTGATTTCCAGTCCGGGTTCCGGAAAAACGACTTTGCTTGAACATACAATAGAGCAATTCGCCGGAGAGTTCAAAATCGGGGTCATTGAGGGGGATATTGAAACCGAACGAGACGCTGAGCGGATCCGATCCAAAGGCGTACCGGTTGTCCAACTGACCACCGGTGGCGCCTGCCATCTGGATGCCCGCCTGGTGCATAAGGGGTTCCATCACCTGGTCGAAGAAAGTGGCGCTGAACACTTTGACCTCCTCTTCATTGAAAACGTCGGCAACCTGGTCTGCCCGGCAACCTTTGACCTGGGCGAACATAAACGAGTGGTACTGGTTTCAGTCCCGGAAGGCTCGGATAAACCAGCCAAATACCCGTCTGCTTTTTACAACTCCCAGCTCTTTCTGATCACCAAGACCGATCTGCTGCCCCATTTTGACTTTTCCATTGCTGAGGCCAGACGTGAAGCCCTGCGCCTGAACCCGGATCTTGATATACTGGAAATTGCCGCACCTAAACAGACAGGCATGGAACAATGGCTGCAGTACCTACGAGGACTAGTCCAGGCTGCAAATGGCCGACACGCATAACAAACTGTTTTTCCATTATATTTTTCCGCCTCACTGAGCGGGCGCCAGCTTTCACTTGCCTAAAACGTACTTTTCTGTTAAAAATACACCTTTGATAATAGCGTTTTTCCTCGCTCTACTTCCCCTGGCAACATGATCAGGCAGGGGTTTTTCATACACTTTTTTGCTTTCATAACCATCAAACAACGGGAAGGCTGTACCATTGAATACAAAAATATTAGTTGCCAACCGAGGTGAGATTGCCATCCGTATCATCCGGGCAATCCAGGAACTGAACTACGATGCAGTAGCCATCTATGAGACACCTGATAAAGAATCCAGACATATTCGTATTGCCAACGAAGCCATCTGGATCGGTGACGGCCCGCGTAGTGATTATCTGAATATTGACAAGGTTATCGATGCTGCCATCAAGAGCGGCGCAGTGGCTATTCATCCGGGCTATGGTTTTCTTGCAGAAAATGCTGACTTTGCCAGGGCCTGTGAAGAAGCAGGCATCATCTTTATCGGCCCGAATTCCGATGTTATTGACAACCTTGGCAACAAGGTTATGGCTAGGCAGATTATGGCAGAGGCCGGCATTCCCATGGTTCCCGGTACCCAGAATCTGAAAGCCGGCGACGAAGGTTTAGCAGAAGCCGTTGCATTCGGTAAAAAATACGGCTACCCAATCATGCTCAAGGCAACCTCCGGCGGCGGTGGACGTGGTATCCGCCGTATCGAGCAGGAAGAAG
>CAZQKF010000486.1:0-2375 GCA_964593645.1 uncultured Desulfobulbus sp. | reverse complement strand
GGAGTACTGTTTTCCTGGAGCTGGGACAGGGTGGAGATCCTTGTAGCGATTGTGGCGGGATCCGGTGTGAGCTGGGTGTAGGGCGCTATCTCAAAGGCGGGGTAGGTGACAACCGGAACATCGGAGAACAGGCTGATGTCCTGGGCCAGCGGAGCCAGAAAATCATCAACCGGGACAATACAGCAGACTGATCGTCCCAGCTTTGCCTGGAGCCGGGCCGTGAACAGGGCTGCACTGCCTCCATGCAGCCCGCAGATGGATACCTGCTGTTCGCCGTCAAGCAGCCGTGTGAAAATCGACTGCATAGCCGGTGAACAGTTCAGGTCGTAACAAAAGACTGAACTTAGAAGTTGCCGCCCATGGCAAAGTCCCAGCTGGCATCTTCGTCGCCGTCCTGTTTGTCCAGGTTATAGGCCCAGACCAGGCGGAGCGGGCCCATGGGAGACAGCCAGTTGATGCCGACACCGGCGGATTTTTTGATTTCATCGAAATTCCAATCTTCATATTCCGCATATACATTACCAAAATCGGTAAAGGCAACACCGAACAGACCGGCATCGGTGAGCAGGGGAAAGCTGATTTCAAGATTAGAGTACCACATCTTGTCGCCACCATATTTTTCACCGTTTACCGGGTCAAGCGGGCTGATGGAGGATGATTTAAAACCACGGATGGAGTTCATGCCGCCGAGGTAGAAATTTTCATAAACCGGCAGTTTACCGTCCTCATTTTCAAAGGCCTGCCCGGCAGCACCCTTCACATGGAAGACTGTGGAAAAGGGCATGCCGAAATACCAACTGGAGACACCTTCAATTTTTGTAAATTTGGCATCACCGCCAATTCCTGCATATTTAACACTCAGGCTGTTTTTAGAGCCGGAACTGGGGTTGAACATCCGGTTTCTGGTATCCCGGGAAACAGAGACCCGAACAGCACTGGTAATATTGATATCTGCAGAGCGCAGGAGATAATCCGAGGCATCGTCGGAGATATCACTGAGAGTTGTATCACTCCAGGTGTAGCCGTAAAAAATTCTCCAGCGTTCCCAGAGGTGATGGCCGAAACGGAAACCGCCGCCCCAGGAATCTTTAGTATAATCGTCGTACTCGCGCTGCCAGTTAAAGGCATCAACACCTGCAGAAACGTTTGAGTCAAAGATTCTTGGATCAGTATAGCCCAGGTTGAAGCGGGTCGTAACCGCACTTAAGCTTGCCGACAGGGAGAGCTTGGTGCCCAGTCCCATGAAGTTGTCTTCGGAAATTTCACCCATGAACATCAGCTTGTCCGAGGAGGAATAGCCTGCACCGATACTGAATTGACCCGTTGATTTTTCCTTTACATCAACGAGTATATTCATCTCGTCTTCATTCATGGTGGGCTGTGGAGTGACATTAACCTCTTCAAAGAAGCCAAGTCGCTGCAACCGTTCCGTGGAACGGCGGATGGCCTTGGAGTCAAACACACCGCCCTCTTTGACCATCAGATCCCGGCGGATAACATTATCGCGGGTACGGGTGTTGCCCTTAATTTCGACCCGATTGAAGTAGACCAAGGAACCCTGATCGACTTGAAAGGTGATGTTGACCCGTTTTCCTTCGGTGGACTTGTTAATTTTGGGATTGACCTCGGCAAAGGCATACCCGTGTTCGGCATAGATATCGGTCAGCTTCAGGGTGTCGTCACGCAGCACTTTACGGTTGAGAAATTTTTCATTTCGAACCTGGAGCATGCCGATTAACTTGTCTTTATCCTCAATCAGGTCACCCTCTATATCCACGGTGCCGAGCCGGTAGCGCGGGCCTTCGGAAATTATAAAGGTAATATACAGGTCGCCGTCCTTTTCTTCCACCCGCGGGTTGCCGATCTTGGCCTCGATAAAGCCGTGGTTGTTATAAAAGGCACCGAGCCGGGCAGCGTCCTGCTGCAGAATATCCATTTTCAGGATGCCGGATTCGGTGATCCAGGAAAGCCAGTTCCAGGAGGAGGTCTCAATGACGTCTTCGAGCTCACCGGCGTCAAAGGTTGTATTACCCTCAAAGCTGATGCCGGCAATGGACATCTTCTCCCCTTCCTTGACGATAAAGCGGACTTCAGCCGTCTGGGGAGTGGGGTAGCTGATCTTAGCTGTGGCCTGAAAGTTATAAAATCCTTTGGATTTATACAGCTCTTTGATGCGTTTGATGGCGTCGTTGAGCTTGGAGGGGTTGAGGATGGTGTTGATCTGAATATTGGCGGCCTCACTGACGTCTTTTTCATCAAGCTCATCCAGGCCGACATAGGCGATGGTGCTGATCAGGGGTTTTTCCTGCACCCGGAAGATGACCTCTTTGCCGGTTGCGGTGTCATTGACCTCGATTTCCACGTTGTCAAAATAG
>CAZQKF010000485.1:0-2376 GCA_964593645.1 uncultured Desulfobulbus sp. | reverse complement strand
CAAACCACTTCCCTGCTGCTGGCCGGCCTCACGAAAACAGATACGAACCGTATCATCAGGACTTACGCCAAGCAGCCCAAACGGTATCCGGATTTTCAGGGTATTACCTGCAACAGTCACCGAGGCTTCATCGATAGTTCCCAGGGACTGTCGATGAAGACCGTCCAGTGCATACAGAGCCACTTGTACCTGACCTTTCCGTCCCCTGTCCAGCTGCGTTTCCAGCAAAACTTCCAGCACAAAATCATAGCCGGAACGGCCCGACTTTGCAAAAGCCGGGCCGCCTGTTTGCCGGTTAACATCGGTATCAAGATACAGGCTGATCAAAGTATCATAGCCTGCCGTGTCTGCGCCTGCAAAGTAATAGGCCAAAGGCTTGGCAAGGGTCACACTGAACAGCAGCTCACTGCCCTCACTTGTGACTGACACCTCTTTCACGTCCAGCAGGGGACTCGCGGTATCACCAGTCGGATCACGCCAGATCCAGGAACCATCCACTGATTGGAGCCGGGTGACTATCGGCGGTGTATTGGTAACACCGATTGAGGATTGCACCGCCTGTTCAAGCTGGGGCAGATCAAAGCCGGGAACCTTCCCCTGTTCTATTTTTTTGATTAGATCCGGCAATTGCGGTGCCAGAGTCACAGCACCGCCTAACAAACCAAGCAGGGGCACAATAATGCCGATCGCGGCCATAAGCGACCATAACCACCTGGGCCCTGCCTGGAGATTAAGCGGGCCAGCAGTCTCCCTGAGATCCCTGTAGACAACCACCATGTACAGGAGCAGAAAAGGAGTAAAGAGAAATGACAGAATCTGGCCAATAAAGGGCACCATGCTGGTAACCGCGGAGAGCAGCCAGACTACACAAAATTTGCCAAAGGTGTTCCACCAACGCCCCCGTACGTAGTGTCGACTGGCCATTACGGCATCCATGCCGCGCAAGTCCTCTTCAAAGAGGATATAAAAACACAGAGACAAAGACATACCAAAAATCAACCCTGGGATAATACACAAGGTCAAGCCGGTCAAGACAATGCCCATATACAAACTGCCCACCCAGGTCAGCGGAATAAAATATTTCCAACCCGCCTTGAACGCCCCCATGATCCCCAGGTCGTTATCAACAGTAACGGCAATTGCTGCTGTCTGACTCCATATAATCAGAACCGTCGCCGCCAGAACAGCGGCAAAGGTAACTGCAAAAGCGACAGGACTGAATTGAGCAGTCTGCACATCTCCGGCCAGCGCCTGCAGACCGCCCATACCAACGACTGCACCAAGGCCTATCACTACAACGAGCCCGATAATCAGCAACGTAGTCAAAAAAATAACAACCAGAATGGGCAATGCCCGCTGTTTATAAAGGCCCCAGGTTTCCGTAAGAATTTCGCTGACTGTTTTGAGCTGCGTGCTCATGCTACCTCCTTATGCGTGAGAAACAAACAAGTTACAAATAGCTATGAGAGTAAACGACGCGTTTTAGCTTCATCCAGACCGGACAGGACTATTTTTTTTGACCGGCTCTGCAGACCGCTTTTGATGAGTATAGCGGATTTGGGTATTTTAAAAAGTTTAGCCAGAAAAGAAATAACTGCCTTATTGGCCTTGCCGTCAACAGGCGGGGTTGTCAGCCGCAGTTTGAGCGCGTCACCGTGAAGACCGGCAAGCTCATTACGGCTTGCCCGGGGTTGGACATAAAGGGAGAGCAGCAGATCTCCGTTAGTCAGGGATTGGAGATAAGGCATGATGGGGAGCAGCTTTCAGGCAGCAGGTTGTCAGACTGACAGCCTGCTTTTACCTTGGCTCTGTGTTCCTACTGTAGACTCATGCCGATACGCATCAATGTCGGCACCAGAAAACTCTGAAGAAAGACCACGGCAAAGATCAGAATCATGGGGCTGAGGTCAATGCCACCCATGGTAGGTATATAACGCCGAATTCTCAACAGAAGAGGGTCTGTCACCTGAACAAGAAAACGGACAATGGGGTTATATGGGTCGGCATTGACCCAGGAGATGACTGCCCGGCCGATAACTATCCAGATATAGGCAGACAGGGCAAAGCTGATCAGTTTGGCAATGGCTAATATAAAATTTCCGAGCATAAACATGGGGATATTTAGTTCAAGGTTCTGGGTTCAGAGTTCAAGGTTCACAGTTTTCTTATTCCACAATGTGCATGATCAGGAGGAAAGTCAAGCGACCCTGGAACCTGGCGCGATGTCGGCCGAGACCGTGGAGAGTACCAGTCGTTCATTGCCTTCGCTGTCTTTTTCCTTGGCAGCCAGCACCATTCCCTGGGAGGTGACGCCCATGAGCTTTGCCGGTTTCAGGTTGGCCACGATAATCACCTTCATGCCTACCAATTCTTCCG
>CAZQKF010000484.1:0-2384 GCA_964593645.1 uncultured Desulfobulbus sp. | reverse complement strand
CTCCATGCGCATAGCTCAGGAGGAAATTTTTGGCCCCGTTGCCTGTCTCATTCCATTCAAAGATGAAGCTGACGCCATCAGGATCGCCAACGATATCAACTACGGCCTGTCATCCTATCTCTGGACCGAAAACAACAGCCGCGCCCTGCGTGTCGCCAGAGCCATTGAGGCTGGCATGGTCTTTGTCAACAGCCAGAACGTGCGTGATCTGCGCCAGCCATTTGGCGGCACCAAAGGGTCTGGCACCGGCCGCGAAGGTGGCCACTGGAGTTTTGAAGTATTCACAGAACCGAAATTCGTATGCATGTCATACGGTAACCACCGTATCCCAGCCTGGGGTAAATAGGGGGTAACCATCCAGAGCACCTCACCTTTGTCCATTCTGGCCTTCTCGAGTAACACAAGTACACTTCGAAGTCCCAAATAAACGAATCTAAGGCACTCTGAAAGGTTACGTTTCTTGCTTTTACAGCATTTATTACCGTATACTAAATAGTTACAATAGGGGGTAACATCATGGGTAAATTAGCATTTGCAGCCAAGATAACACACGTTCCGTCAATGTATCTATCAGAGCTTGACGGCCCGCACAAAGGATGTCGCAAAGCGGCAATCGAAGGACACAAGGAGATCAGCCGCCGCTGCCGCGACCTCGGAGTCGACACCATGATTGTCCTTGATACTCACTGGCTGGTAAACGCCGGGTATCATATTAACTCGGCTCCTCATTTTAAAGGTGTCTATACCAGTAACGAATTGCCTCATTTTATAAAAAATATGGCGTACGAGTATGATGGTAACCCCGAACTCGGCCGACTGCTGGCAAACGCCTGCACTGCAGCGGGTGTAAAAACCCTGGCCCATGATGACACCACCCTGACTCTTGAATATGGTTCTCTGGTGCCAATGCGTTATATGAACAGTGACCGCCATTTTAAGATTATTTCCGTCTCAGCCCAGTGCATGGTTCACAACCACCCCGACAGTGCCATTGTGGGAAAGGCCATGCGCGAAGCAATCGAACGGGATTACGATGGCACCGTCGCCCTTTTCGCCAGCGGGTCGCTCTCCCACAGATTTGCACAAAATGGCGTATCGGAAGGATATCTCCACAAATGCTGGTCACCCTTTCTTGAAACCATGGATCACCGGGTGGTCAAAATGTGGGAAGCTGGAGACTGGGATACCTTTACCGCCATGTTGCCGGAATATGCGGAAAAATGTCACGGCGAAGGCTTTATGCACGACACATCAATGCTGCTTGGCGCCCTTGGCTGGGATAAATATCAGGGTAAAGTGGAAGTCCTTACACCCTATTTCCCAAGTTCGGGTACAGGACAGATCAACGCCGTATTCCCGGTACTGTGAGGTGATCCATGCCGCATTTTGTTGTTGAATATACCGATAATATCAAACAGGAGACAGATATTCGCCTCCTGCTTAAAAAAGCAAACACGATCCTTATCAACCAGGGAGGTCTGTTTCCCATTGGCGGTATACGTTCCCGGGCCATCGAACTGGGCGATTATGTAATGGCAGATGATGATGAAGACTACGCCTTTGTCCACGCATCACTGACGGTGGCAGAAGGACGAACTAAAGAGGCAACCCAAAAAGTGTGCGATGAACTGTTTGAGATGATGACAGAACACTTCGCTGATGTTTTCAAAAAGCGCTACTTTGCCCTGTCCATGGAATTTAATGAATTCAGCAACTCCACCTATAAAAAGAATAACGTTCATACGCGTTTTAAAAAGAACGCATAAGGGTATAAAAAATGATAGATAAAAAAACCGTAAAGGAACTTGCAGTAAAGCTGCATGAATCGGAAAAATCCGGTGTACAGATCCCACAAATCTCCCTGCAATATCCTGATATGAGCATTGGCGATGCATACGCCATTCAACACGCATGGGTGAGCATGAAAATTGCCGAAGGACAGGTTGTTAAAGGGCATAAAATCGGCCTTACATCGCGGGCCATGCAGCAATCATCACAGATCGATGAACCGGATTACGGCACCTTGCTCGACACAATGTTTTTTGCTGATGGTTCAGAAATTGACATCAGCCGTTTTATCGATCCGATGGTTGAAGTTGAGCTGGCCTTTATTCTCGGCAAAAAACTCGAAGGTGAAAATGTAACTATCTTTGATGTACTTAATGCCACCGAGTTTATGACACCGGCCCTGGAAATTATCGATGCACGTATCCAACGTGTTGACCCGGAAAGTGGCAGGCCTCGAAAGGTCATGGATACCATCTCCGACAATGCTGCCAACGCCGGTATTGTTACCGGAGGCCGCCCCTTTAAACCTGCATATCGGGCTGCTATTGAAAACCTTGAAACAGATTTTATCTTCGATGGAATGGTTAAGGAGTTTA
>CAZQKF010000483.1:0-2394 GCA_964593645.1 uncultured Desulfobulbus sp. | reverse complement strand
TCTGTGCGCTCATTGCCCAGAATACACACCATCTGACCGATGAATTCCTTGAGGCCCGCATGGATCAGGCTAAGGCGGTTGACGAGATTTTGGGTTCCATGATATAGATGTCTTGGCGATGCCTTCAATTGCAGTTGGTTGACTTGCTCTTGTTTGTGGTTATTCTAAGTGGATGAAAAAGAAATTAAACCCGAATTTTTTTCTGATAGCCCTGTTTGTTGCATGGTGTGCTCTGTACGTTTTTCGTGCAATGGGTGGCTCCGGATATACATGAAACTCGCCATGGCCTCCCCTGTCCAGCGGAGCACAATGTGAAGTACCTGCTGCCTTTAAATAATTTTTTAATTTTCATATAAGGAGTTGTAAACACGATGTTAGAACGAGCACTTGCCTACCAGGCGGAAAGACACACCTGTCCCCATTGCAACACGGAACTCACCCTGTGCCATGCGCCGCCCATGCACGTTGGCGATGGTCTGGGCTGGGGCTCGGAATTCCTCTTTATCTGTCTCAATGACGAATGTTCTCTTTTTACAGGAGGTTGGGAATTTGTTGAGCTTCAGTATGGTCATGTCGGTTCGTATCGACATATGGAGATCCCTAACAGCAAAGAAAGCTACAATATGATGGTGGCCGGTGCCGGTGCCTTTACCGGTAATATCGTTGATGTTGAGGCATTGAAAAAACAGAATGCCCGCTATCAGGCTGAAAAAGAGGCTTTGGCTCAACTTGACGGCTGTGTTGCCGCCCATGACCTGGAGCCGGTTCTCCGCCTGCTCACCGATAATGCTGCCGCGCCTGCCGGTCGCAAGCAGGCCGCGGATCTGCTGATTCCCTTAAACGACCTGGACTGCATCGAACCACTGCGTAATCACGATTTTGGCAATAATCACCTTGAACAGGCAATTAATATGGCCATCAGTCAAATCCTGTCGACCCATTTTCTGCAGGAATGCCCTTACTGTGCAGAACTTATCAAGGTTCGCGCCAAAGTGTGTAAACATTGCGGAAAGGATATTGACTGAGGGGAATGAACTGACTTTCCCCTTGCCAAAGCTTGCGTGAGTGGGTATAAAGTCGACGTCTGTGGTGAGCGTAGCTCAGCTGGTGGTAGCACCGGGTTGTGGCCTCGGAGGTCGTGGGTTCAAGTCCCATCGCTCACCCCATTAATTGTAAAGGCGGTTCAGGCAGTTAGCTTGAACCGCCTTTTTTATTTATTGGCTTTTTGCAGAACCGGTTATTTGGTTGCTGCATCCGTAAATTTATTCAGCGCTCCGGTCATCTTTGCAAAGGCCTTGTCGCGGTCGGCTATGCCGTGTCGTTTTGCAAGCCAGGTCGGATCATTATAGGCCAGCGTGACAACGCCCTGGTCATCTTCCCAAACAAGAACTTTGAGCGGCAGGTCAATACCTATGCTTTGATTACTCTGCATGAGCAGGGTACCGAGTTGAGGGTTACCGAAAATAAGGACTTCTGTCGGCCGCAGGGTTTTTCCAGCCTTTATTGCTGCAGCCGCATGATTTACACGGGCCGCGACATTAAAACCTTTATTCCTGACTATTTTTTCGAGGGTATCCATGGTCTGTTTGACGCTGTGGGTACTGGTTTTTGTGATGAGTCCTTCTGCCGCCTGGGCCGATGTACAGAAGAACAAGACACTGATGAGCAGGACAATACATTTTTTCATGGGAGATTCCTCGTTGATTGTTGATAATTGAATTTATGGCAGAGTAAAACTTTTTGAAGGGAAAAGCCAGCGTTATTAATTTTAATTATCACTATTGTTGAGTGCCGAAAATGTAACTGAATGAGGTTTTCAGTTTATTATGTCTCTGTGATATTGTACTATAGTGTATTTACGTAGGGTGTCGTCCGGGGAGCGAGCCGAAAGCACCATTGAGTAACTGTGGCAGGAGAGAGCTTGTAAAGAAATCCATGGGCAAGGCGGAGAACACAAGGCTTAAAAAAGTAATCCTGCAAGGGGTTTACGAGGAAAATATAAAAATTGCCAATACAGATGTGCCGCCGGTTCGGACGCGTTTCAGACTGTTGACCCGCGGTGTGCCCGTGTTGTTGATAACCATTTCCTTTGTCCTTGCCTACCTTATTTCCGATCCCATCAATCAGCAGTCAACAAATCCCGACACTTTTTCGCAGAAGATTTCTACCCTCCCCTGGGATGATATTATTACCCGGCATGATCAGGCGCCAGTGCCTGATATTTCCAGATCCTACGTTGTCGAGACCTCTTCCTGGCCGGAAATGCCTTTTGATACCCAGCGTCTGCTGGAATATAATCTTCTCTTAAACCATGACCAGGCACGACTCAGTGCGGTTTTCGGCCTTGGAGTGCAGACCATTGTTATTGATCCCGGTCATGGTGGAAAAGATCCC
>CAZQKF010000482.1:0-2403 GCA_964593645.1 uncultured Desulfobulbus sp. | reverse complement strand
CAGGTGTAATCTCTTTGACATCAACCAGTAAATCCTTCCAGATGCCGGATACCAGTTGGTCTATTGTGGAGACAGGGCCTCCGGCGGTGTTGGGGGCATCGTCTTTGGAGGGTTGCGGTACAGGATCTGTCCTGGTGGCTTCCTCGGGATCTGCCAGGCAAAAACTGTTGTCGGGTTTGACATGGTGATCAATGGAGTTTTCTTCGCTTCGTTCAGCCGGCCAATATCGTTTTCTTTCAAAAGGGTACGTGGGCAGCGGAACGCGACGCCGATTTTCATGGTCGTAAAAATGCTGCCAGTCAATCTCCAGGCCCGCGAGCCATAGCTGACCAAGCGTATGCAGGATGACCTGGACATCATCTTTTTCTTCAGCCGGGTGTCGGGTTGAAGCAAGGATGATATGCTCTTTGTTTACGGCGGGATGTTGGCGGGTGAGAAAGTTAAGGGTCTGGCCCGGGCCAATTTCCAGTAGAATTTTATGAGGAGTGGCCAACAATGTCTGAGTGCAGGAAAAGAAGCGAACTGCCTGACGCAGATGTCCTGCCCAATAGCCCGGATCCGTGGCATCTTCTTCGGAAATCCAGGAACCGCTGACGTTGGAAACAAAAGGTATACGGGGTTTATTTCTTGTCACTTTCCGAACTTCGGCGCTGAATTCATCCAGTATTGGATCCATCATCGGAGAGTGGAAGGCATGGGAGGTACGCAGGACATGGTTTTTGATATTCTGCTCGGCAAGCTTTTTTTCGAAGGATTCAACAGCCTCAATCTTGCCTGAAACCACACAGTGCGAAGCGCTGTTAATGACTGCCAGGGAAAGTTCAGGGGTGAGGTATGGTGTTATATCTTTCTCGGAGAGTGATACTGCAAGCATGGAACCCGGCGGCAGAGACTGCATCAACCGGCCCCTGATTGCGACAAGGCGCAAGGCGTCATCCAGAGAAAAAACTCCGGCAATGCAGGCAGCAACATATTCTCCGATGCTGTGGCCAACCATGGCCGCAGGAGAAACTCCCCAGTGCATCCACAGTCTGGCCAGTGCGTATTCAACGCTGAAAAGAGCAGGTTGGGTGAAGCCGGTCTGATTGAGTTGTTCTTTTGCCTCCGTACTTTTTTCTTCTGGAGCAAAGAGAATGTCCAGCAGGTTCAGGCCCTGTTCCCTTTGCAGTTGTTCGGCACAATAGTCAATCTGATCCCGAAAGTGGGGCTCAGATTCATAAAGGCCCTGGGTCATGTTGACATACTGTGCTCCCTGGCCTGAAAACATGAAGATTACACTTTTATCCTCAGGTTCGATAATGGCGGAGGAAAAATGGTTTTCAGCCATTGTCCTGAGAACAGTGGTTGTGTCTTGAGTCGTTCTGCAAACCGCTGTTCTTCCATGCTTGAATCTTTTCCTGCCAACCTGCAGAGTATAGGCAACATCCGGCAGGCTGTGTCCGGTCTTCCCGGATAGGTGATCTGCCAGATTGATTGTCATGGTGTTCAGGGCGGTTTCTGTTCTTGCCGACAGGAGCAGCAGTTGCCATGGCCTTGATTCCTCTGAACTCTCAACTGGCGGTGATTCTTCCAGAAGTACATGGGCATTGGTACCGCCGATGCCGAATGAACTGACGCCGGCACGTCGTAACTGATTTGGGCTTTCCCACTCTTTCAGCCTGTCATTTACATAGAATGGACTGCCTGCAAAATCGATGTTTGGATTGGGGGTGGAAAAGTGAAGGCTGGGAGGGATCTGTTTATGTTGCAGGGCCAGAACTGTCTTTATTAATCCTGCGATCCCGGCTGCAGTATCCAGGTGACCAATATTTGTCTTTACCGAACCAATGGCACAGAAAGAACTTTTATCTGTCGATTCGCGGAAGGCCTTGGTCAGGGCCTCTATCTCAATTGTATCACCAAGAGGTGTGCCGGTACCATGGGTCTCAATATAACTGATATGCTCGGGATTAACCTCACCTACTGCCTGGGCCATGGCGATGACCTCGGCCTGACCGTCTACACTTGGTGCTGTAAAACCGACTTTTGCAGAGCCGTCATTGTTGATTGCCGATGAAGTTATGATCGCCTGGATTGAATCCCCGTCCGCCAGTGCCTCGGAAAGCCTTTTCAAGACAACAATACCCACTGCCTGGCCGAATATTGTTCCCTGGGCTTTGGCATCAAAGGCCCGGCAATGACCATCGGGTGAAAATATCATACCCTCTTGAAAGAGATATCCTTTTCTCTGATCCAGTTGGATGCATACACCGCCGCTGAGGGCCATGTCGCATTGATAGGACAGCAGATTCAGACAGGCATGATGTACCGCAACCAGTGAGGTGGAGCAGGCTGTTTGGATAGTCATTGCCGGACCTTTAAGGTTCAGCTTGTACGCGACCCGGGTTGCAAGAAAGTCAGGGT
>CAZQKF010000481.1:0-2409 GCA_964593645.1 uncultured Desulfobulbus sp. | reverse complement strand
TATTTACCGCCGGTCACGCGATCTGCAAAGGCCGAACGTGTGCCGGGAACATCTTTAATACTGGCCTCTATATCGAGCGCCACGCGACCGATCACATCCAGATCATCCCCGGCCTCAAGGGTAATCCATTGCTGTTTCGTCTGATACCCGTTGGCGCTTGCCTCAATATGGTATTTTCCAGCTGTAAGTTCCATCCCGGCACGGTAGCGGGGAGCAATATTTAAGATTCGTATTGCAGCATCCGACGGATTTGCAGATACCGTCAGCCAGCCTGTTGTTTGCTGTCGGGTAAGATCAAAGCGGACAACCTTTCGCGCTCCCGCGCGAATCCGGACAGATTTTTCTGCGGATACGTAGCCATTCTTTTCGATTCGTACCCGTTTATTACCAGGCAGCATATCACCGAGTGTGACGGGTGTCTCGCCTGCCACACTGCCATCTATAAACACCGTTGCCCCTGATGGATTACTGTGAATTTTAATACTCCCCGCACCCCTTCTGACTTCTGTCTTCTGCTTTTCGGCTTCCGACACAGATAACCCGCCGGCCAGATAAAACCTGGGGATGGGGGTATTGGATGTCCAGGGCACCTGTTTATCATTTGTTTCGGCCATAACCCCCATCCCGGCCTCGTTAAAGGCATTCTGCAGGTCAAGGCCGGGAGCTGCCATGGCAGAGAGAAGATGTTTGGTAAAGATTCCGTTACGCCCCCTGCCGTCGGCAGCCACGGAGCCGGGGCTGGTGGCGTAGGCAATAATCGTCCCCTTGGGGGCGTCCATCCGGGCAAGCCCCTGGGCAGTGGAGCGGAAACTGCGTTTAAAGGGGTTATTGCGGCAGGCATCGAGGATCACCACGTTGAGCCTGTTATCGGCATATTTCATTTTGGATATGATGCGTCCGGCATCCACTGCCTCAAACTCCACATCGCTCTCTTCCGTCACATTCACACCCACCGGCAGCAGAAAGTTGCGGTTGTTGATCTGCATACCGTGACCGGCAAAGTAGAAAAGCCCCACCTCGGATTTTTTCAACTTTTTGGAAAAACGGCCCAGCCCGGACAGCATCTGCCGTTTATTGCCGTTGATAATCCTGATTACCTCAAAATCGAGCTTTTTGAGGAGCTTTGCCATGTCTGTGGCATCGTTCACTGGATTTTTCAGGGGAGCGGAGGCGTACGATCCGTTGCCGATCACCAGGGCCACCCGTTTTGAGGCATGGGCCTGAAGGGGGAATACGATACATAAAAAAAGCAGCAAGAGGCCGATTCTGGTGTTCATGGGTTACTGCACCTCGGGACAGCCAAGGGTAATCTCCACCCGGCGGTTCATCTGCTTTCCGGCAGGAGAACTATTATCGGTAAGGGGCATCTGCTCACCGTAACCGACCACAAAGAGGTCGGCCTCGGTCAGGTTATAGTGATTTGCAACATAGGCACGAACCGATTCAGCCCGCTGATAACTGAGACGACGGTTATACGCATCGTCACCATCGCTGTCGGTATGACCCTTGATACATACCTGTTGCCCTGCAATCCGTTTATCGCCAAGTGCTACCCCGAGTTGGTCCAGAATCTCATAGGAACCGGGCCGAAGCCTGGCCGAGGCGACATCAAACTCCACCTTGAGCCTGGCAACGCCGGTCAGGTCATCATCTTGAACCATGACCTCTTTATCCAGTTCTTTTCCTTTTTCCTTCAGACGGACGGTGATTGCCCGGCTGGGGCTTTCGACCACCCTGAAGGAACGGGAAGGGCCAAAAGCATCAGATCCGGTCAATTGATTGACGATACCTTCCGAGGTGTCGACAAACTGGTGCTCGGCCGCTCCTGCAGTCCAGGGGAGCAACAGGAAGAATATAGGAATAAAAAATAGTTTAATTTTCATGGATTCTCCTTGCACTACCTCTGCGGCTACTCAAAACCGCGATTATTTGATTGGTAAGATGCCGGTATGACAGGAGGGGAGCCTGGCTGGTCATTTTCCGTGGTACGGGCGGCTTGAGCGCCTGCGGTTTCATGAACAGTTTTTTCCGGCTCTATGCTTTCCTCAACTGCAATATGCGGGGATGTCTTCTCGTTCTGTTCACCAACCACCAAATTTGAGGTTGCCGGTTCAACCGCTGCCATTGTCTCCACTGCGCTGGGGCCTGACAGCATAACGTTATTGCCGGAAAAATATTGAATGGCCAGCCAGGAAACAGCGGCCAGCAGGCAAAGAGCTGAGGTAAATACAGCAAAGGCGGTCTTTTTACTGTATCCTCTTCTTGTTACAGAAAGACCAGTACCCACCGGTTCACAGAGCAGGTTCAAGGCTTCAGTGACGCTGGTCACCCCATGCAGCCCAATATTTTTTATCTTGATCTCCTCCCGCAACCCGGCAGAGATTTCCTGATCGTTGGCAATGGGATAAA
>CAZQKF010000480.1:0-2423 GCA_964593645.1 uncultured Desulfobulbus sp. | reverse complement strand
GCCCCCGTGACCTGCTGCTGAGACAGGCGTAGGGCGAAAGAATCTGTTTTTCCTGCTCTTCAAGCTGACTGCGAATGCTCACGGAAGTCCTCAATGAAAAAACAATAAGTTAATTCTCTCAACCTTTTAGCAGTAGCAGAACAGAACAACAAGGTTTTTCTGCTGTTTAAGGAAGTTAAGAGCATGCGCCTCAATCTTTCAGGCAGATGATTTCTGAAAACAGCAAAAAATACAAGCACCCGAATTAAAATTCATAATCCAGATACAGACGCCAGTCGAGAAAATCGTCGGTTACAGTGTTAAACTCATAGCCATGGGCGGCCTTGTAGGCGGCAAAATCGTAATCCGTTTCATATTTATTATAGGCAAGTCTGAAAAAAATGCTCAGTCCGTCTATGTCGCTGAACAGGCCGAAACCCGTGTCTTTTGTAAAGGAATAGCGAATATCCAGAGTAGTTTCACTTCTGTCCTGACGAGCATCAATGTCCATGAGATCATCGGGCAGATCGTACTCGGCGTAACGTATCCGTGCCAACACACCGGGGAGAATTCCCTTGAGGCCAAAATCATACTGCAGACCAAAGCCGATTGATTTTGTGCCTGCAAGCTCAGAATCCTGTACCTGGAAGGAATTAAACATCTGCGGTGTACCCCAGCGAACAAAAATAGTGCCGCCGTCATACGAGTCTTCGTTATAGGCCACCTCATTATAGGAGGTAAAAAAAGTTATCCCCTGGTAAAAGGCCTGGGCTTTTACCCCGTAAAACCAGGTATCCACCGTGCCCGCAACATGATCTCCGACATCCTGCTGGTTTGCATACTGACCTGCAGCCGTCAGGGTCAGGCCGCTGCCGGTCAGGGTATAGTCGTACTGGCCATACAGGTAAATCGTGTTGACAAAGTCTTCGGCATAATACTCCCAGCCCTCCAGGGACAGGCCATTGCCGGAGTAGGTAACTGCCGCCATGGGCATGGATTTATCCGAACCGGAATAATTTCCAGATCCGTCAAAATCTGCTGGGTTGTAGTCGCCACGAATCACCTTTTTAGAACCGGTATCAATACAGTTGCCGTATATATCCACTGCCCCACAGCCCGTCTTAACCCGGGCAGCTCGAATCATGCCCTCAAAATCAAACGCATTTCTGTCTTTCATGCGCGTGACATAGGCAATATTAAACTGCATGCCCTCTAATGACCTGTTCTCATAGGTCACCCCCTCGTGGGTAACCGGAGACATTCGCACATCAGACAAGGAAACAAAACGGTATCCCGGCATCTCCTGACGGCCAACCACGGCGCGGTGCGCATCTGTTTGATATTTGAGGTACGCCTCACCAAGGGCGATATAGGCTTCCTGTTTGCCGTTTTCCTCGTTTAATCCGCCCAGCCCTTTCCTGTCCGGCGAATTCTCTCCCAGCGGCAGGCCGGTGTATACGGTTGCGCCAATGGAGGTATGCAGCCAGGGACCGGTTTCATAGCCGAAATAGCCGCCGATTGCCGAATACTGCTGCTTTTTTTCATCCGGAATCACAGCATGCGGCGTTGCATTACCCTGGACAGAATGGAGGTTACTGTCCCGGTATTGCCCACTGTAGCGAACCAATCCCTTCACTGTGCCGTTGGTAACGGCGTCAAGTACACTGTTGGTTTCTGGTAGCGCAGCAATGGATTTGTCTTCGGCTGCTGACGGGGATACAGAGGCTGCCACAACTGCCAGGGACAGCAACGCAATTATTTTATTCATTCCAATCTCCAAGCTTGTTCTATTCAAGCGATGTATGGGAAAAAATCTCTGTAAGCAAAATTGCCAGGTGAACCACCCTGGTCTGCACATGTCGACGGGCAATTCCCTGTTGATACTGCATCAGACAACCGGAGCATGTTGTTGTAATACAGTCCGGTTCTGCTGCAAGTACCTTATCGGAGGCGTTCTGGAAAAGCGCAGCTGATGTCTCAGGGTAGCCCAGATGAAAGAGCCCGCCCTGGCCGCAGCAGGAGGGGCCGCCTTCCGGTTCTGCAAGCTGTAATCCCTGGCTGCGCAGTAGTAGGCGAGGCGTTTCCCGGCCGCCTTCTGCAAAGCGCAGATGACAGGGATCATGATAGAAAACCCGCATTTTATGATTATCTGCAGACTCCGATCCGGGCAGGCAGGTGTTAAAAAAAGCAGTGAACTCCTGAACGCGTTCGGCAAACTTGAGGGCGCGCTCATGCCAGGGATCCTGCGGGTCAAACAGGTCAGGATAGGTGAACAGATGGGAAGAGCAGGAGGCGCAGGAGGTGATAATCGGTCCGGTTGAATCTGCAAAGGCCTGGATATTTTTTTGTGCCAACTCCCGCGCCTGATCTCGATTACCCCCACTCCAGGAGGCAAGGTACCAATGAAGGTGGTTAAACAGCAGTATGGTGGCCAGGTGCGGGAA
>CAZQKF010000479.1:0-2426 GCA_964593645.1 uncultured Desulfobulbus sp. | reverse complement strand
CTACATGACCTCTGGTAAACTGCTGGGTATCTGCATGGATCTCCTTGAGATGCTGCGTGAAGATGCTGCTCTTATGGGCGCCGGCGACCTGCATGAGCTGATGCGTGCCTGGGAGAACTACCACCGTATCTGGTGTGTAGAGGCTCACATTCGTCACATCCAGTTCCGTGAAGAATCCCGCTACCCGGGCTTCTACTATCGTTCTGACTTCCCGAACGTTGACGATGAGAACTGGAAGTGTTTCGTCAACTCCACTTTCGATCCTAAGACAAGTGAGTGGAAGTGTGAGAAGGTTGAGGTTGTCAATATCGTAGAGACCGACCCTTGGCTGTAAGAATACAGTAACACTGTATTAGTTGAGATGAATCTCCAGGCCCTTTCAGGGCCTGGAGATTTTTAATATATACCCTTGCAATGATTTTCTGTTTGAGTTGAGATGCATTTTCTTCTTTGAAAGATGCTTTTCAATTGAACCAGAAATCACCTTTCATCAATACCAGCAGTTTATGGAGGTTTGGCATGAGTGACACTGCAGGAAATGGTGCGGTACTGGTTGTTGGCGGCGGTATCAGCGGTTTAACCGCTGCACTGGAAGCTGCGGAAGTAGGTAATGATGTATTCATTATCGACAAAAATCCGTACTTTGGTGGCCGTGTGGCCCAGCTCAATCAGTACTTCCCAAAACTTTGTCCCCCAACCTGTGGCTTGGAAATCAACTTCAGGCGGGTTAAAGACAACCGGAAAGTAAGGACCTATACCATGACCACTGTTAAATCAGTATCGGGCGGTCCGGGCAGTTACGAGGTTACGCTGGAAACAGCACCCCGTTACATCAACTCAAATTGTACAGCCTGCGGTGATTGTGCCGAGGTATGTACTGATGAGATTGATAATGCCTTTAACTTAGGTATGGATAAGACTAAGGCTGTTTACCTGCCTCACGAGATGGCCTTTCCCCGCCGTTTTGTGCTGGCTAAGGATGCCTGCTCCAGTGACTGCCTAGAGGCTATCAAGGGCGCTTGTAAGTATAACGCCGTTGATACCGAGATGCAGACAGAGACATTTACCATTAATGTAGGTTCCATTGTCTGGGCAACCGGCTGGGATCCATATGATGCCTCAAAACTGGACAACCTCAAACCGAATTCATCTCCCGCCATCATTACAAATATGATGATGGAGCGTATGGCAGCAGATAACGGCCCCACCGGCGGTAAGATTCTCCGCCCGGGTGATGACAAGGAAATCGAGTCTATTGCCTTTGTTCAGTGTGCCGGATCTCGTGATGAAAATCACCTCGAATTCTGCTCCTATATCTGCTGTATGGCAACATTCAAGCAGATGACCTATGTTCGTGAGCGCTACCCGGATGCTAAAATCTATGTCTTCTACATTGATCTCCGTACCCCTGGTAAATACGAGCATTTCCGCGAAAAACTTATGAGTGACGAAAACTCTGAGTTTATCAAGGGCAAGGTTGCAGACATCGTCGCTGAGGATGACGGCGGCGTAACCATGGTTGCTGAAAATGCAGTAACCGGTGCCAAGATTAGACAGAAAGTAGACATGTGTGTCCTGGCAACAGGCATGCAGCCTGCACTTGGAGATCAGGGCAAGGCCCTTGGTGTAACTATGGACGGAAATGGTTTTGTTGTTTCCGAACCTGACAAGGGAATGATCGCTGCCGGCTGTGCCAAGTCTGCTGCCGACGTGTATACCTGTACACAGTCTGCAACTGCTGCAGCCCTTAAAGCAATTCAGATCGGACGGTAGGAGGAGAGTCAATGGATAAAGTATATGGTGCATATCTCTGTACGGGGTGTGGCATTGGCGACGTCCTCGATGTAGATGGACTGAAAAGCGCTGCTTCGGAGACCGGCGTTGAGATGCAGGATAATCCCTGTCTCTGCGGAGCCGAAGGCCTTGCCCTTATTAAGAAAGATATTGCAGATAACGGTGTGAATACGGTTGTTGTCTGTGCCTGCTCCCAACGGGTAATGCAGGATGAGTTCAATTTTGGTGATGATATAATCACTGTTCGCGGCAATCTGCGTGAGCAGGTGGCCTGGACTGCCGGTACCCCTGATGCAATTGATGGTGAAGAGGCTGCAGAGGGCGAAGAGGCGGCTGAGGCTGTTGAAGCTGAAGGTGTGGATGAGTTCCTTCAGGAAATGGCTACCGACTATGTGCGCATGGCCGTTACCCACGCCCAGAAGACTGAGCTTCCCGAACCTTTCCAGCTTGAAACAATCAGTAAAAAGATCCTGGTGATGGGTGGTGGTATTGCAGGTCTTACAGCTGCCAAAGAGGCTGCTAAGGCCGGGTATGAAGTAACAATTGTAGAAAAATCAGGTCAGCTGGGCGGTAAGGCCCTTGGCTGGCGCAAGATGTTTCCCACTGCATATCCCTATTCAACCCTGGAAGAG
>CAZQKF010000478.1:0-2434 GCA_964593645.1 uncultured Desulfobulbus sp. | reverse complement strand
TGGATACATTTTCCAGGGAGCCGGTATCCCTTCAGGAACTCCTGGATTCCATTATTTATGATGCTGATTTTGAGGCAGCAGACAGCGACCGAAGGATACAAGTCCATACAGTGAATAATGTCACCGTGTCTGGTTCCTGGGAGATGCTCAGGAGGGCATTGGAAAATGTTATCCGTAATGCCTTGCGTTACACTGCTGCCGGCAGTGCCGTTGAAATTTGTACCTCAAAAGATGACGGTTCTGTGACGATCATGGTTCGGGATCATGGTCCCGGGGTTCCACCGCAATATCTTGAGCAGATCTTTACGCCGTTTTTCCGGGTTGCTGCATCACGGGATCGAAACAGCGGCGGCACTGGTATCGGCCTGGCCATTGCCAGGCAGGCTGTAGTACTTCATGGCGGAAAAATAAAGGCGGAAAACAGCAGCAAAGGCGGTCTGATTATAGAGATACAGCTGCCGACACAAGGTCGAGTTCAGGACGTAAAATCCGCAGCCTGGTGACTGTCAAGATCCACGGGCTGATCCGGAATGTCTGCGGCGGGGTCTGGGCTGGCCGCAACAGAGCCCGTGGGGGTAGACTGGTTTTCGAGATGATTGCCCGTGCTGTTCCCTGTGCCGGCGGCAGGTTTAAAAAAGCCGTCGCTGTCAATGTGCAGACCAAGGGTAGCAAAATCTATGGTTTTGCTGTCTGAATAATCGGCCAGGCTAGTGACGGCTTGGGAAGAAATTTCCTCCAGGTACGGCGCAAGGCGAGTGCGAAATTCCGGGTGTTGCCAGCCCAGGAAAGAGTAGAGAACCTTGGCTTCAAAAAAGCGGTCGTCCTGCTTTGCCTGCTCGGCAGCAGCAAGAAGATTTTCCTTAATTTCATTTTTGCGGGCAAGAATAGCCGTGTATTCCCTGGTGGCCGGTTCCATATCCGGAAATTGGGCATGCAGTTGTGCGAAGTTGTCGGATGCGCTTTCAAAGAGATTCTTGTGCAGACAGTCCACGGCCTTCCGGAACAGATCCGTTTTTGTATCGTCTATTTTCTGCAAATATTCGTTGACCAGAGCCTGCTGCCTGTAGCCGTCAATAGTTTCAAGTAATGTTCTGGCCTGGTCAAACCTACCTGCATTGAATTTTTCAACGGCCTGGTTGAATATATTGTCATGGTCGCCGAAACGTTCTGCTTTTTTGCGAAGGCTGATGATCTTTTCGTCCAGAACTTTGTCAAATGCCTTGATGTTGCGCAGCAGCAGCCCGGTCTGCTCAAAGTCACCCTGTTCAAAAAGGGACAGGGATTGTTTGTATTTTTCCGTAATATTGATGTCACGGTTGATGTTGGAGAGCAGGAGCACAAAATCGGCTGTGCTGTCGGGGAACCGGCCGGCAAGGGTTTGAGCTATTGTTTTGGCCTCCTCCAGGCGGCCGCTGCTGATCAGCTGAAAAACCTTGCCGATACTCTCCTGCTTGTCCTGTTGATATTTTGCAAAGACTAGCCCGCAGGCCTCGCAGTCAAGTGAGGAAGCACTTTTTGCTCTGCATTTTGGACAGATTGTATCAGCCATGGCAAATCCGTTTTTTGGTTGGGAAAGAATCTTTTATGGGGAAATAGTTTTCATACTTCTTTTAAGTAATCTCGTCATAACTCAGACATAGAGGTTTCCGTCTGCGTAACGAATCAGGTCGATATTCGGTTCAATCAACAGTAATGGCTACTCTTCATTGAGCAGTCAGTTGGCCAGGTAAAAGCCAATGCCGCTCAGACCGAGGATGAGGATATTTGCCCGATCCTTGCTGTTTTCACAGAATTTTTCAAACATGATACGTTGTATTTGCCCTACTTGAGTACGACCGGTTTCCAGCTGATAAAGGCCCAGGTCGGTACAACTCGTCGCTGTACCGTAACCGAGCCGTTTGTTGCCGTGGTGCTGATTGAGCGTACGTAGTGTTCCAGCCGTTGTTTTTCATGCTCTGTAAGCTCAGAAAACATCCATGCATAGCCGTCCAGAGCTTCGGAAAAAGAGGCATATTCCATTGTCTCTTCCAGCCGAATATATTCCACAGTCGGCAAGATGCCCATCTGATAAAGCAAATTGACGGTATAGATGTAATCCGGACCGTTGCCTGGTTTTCTGCCTACGGCAGCAAAGGCCTCGGGATCCTTGGGGCCGCTTTTGACCCGATCCGTGATGAAGACCCGTTTGGAGGCAAAGTTGTTGAGCCGGGTCAGCGCCGCCCTGAGATCGGAGACGGCCAGGGATCTTGAGGCAATGGCCACATCATGGGGTTTGATGTCGTGGGCCGTCCAGTCATCTTCCCAGGAGAGACGGCGGGTCTCAATATTGGTCAGCCCCTGCTCTGCAGCCCGCTCGTTTATGATGTTGAGCATGTTGCCTGAAAAATCAAGTGCCGTGACCTGCCGGGTTTGCTGTGCCAGGGGCAGGGCCAGA
>CAZQKF010000477.1:0-2438 GCA_964593645.1 uncultured Desulfobulbus sp. | reverse complement strand
GCATGGGGGGCTAAGGAGCCACAAAAAAAAGGCCATGTAATGGATTCCATTACATGGCCTTTTGGCATTTGGCGGAGAGGGTGAGATTCGAACTCACGGTACTTGCGTACACACGCTTTCCAAGCGTGCGCCTTAAGCCACTCGGCCACCCCTCCAATACAAAACGCACAGGGTAAACTAAAAGAAAAGATACAACCCCCTGTGACGTCTCGGCATCGCTTTTTAAACTGTGTACCAAATTTTGACAACAGAAAAATTGGTTTTGGCCCCCTTTTATCGTCGTTTTTTAAAAAAATCCTTCAAAATCCGGCTGCATTCTTCAGCGTGCACCCCGCCGGTGATCTCAAATCTATGATTAAGCCGAGCATCACTTCCTATCTGGTACACAGACTGGAGCGCACCGGCCTTAGGATCTGCTGCCCCAAAAACAATACGCTGTATTCGAGCATTGATCATGGCCGCCGCACACATGACGCATGGCTCCAGGGTGACATACATAGTGGTTCCCGGTAAACGGTAATTTGCTGTCTTCTCAGCTGCAAGGCGTAGAACATGTATCTCTGCATGACCGGTGGGATCATTGCTGCTGATACAGTTGTTACCGGCTCCGGCAAGGAGAGTATTGTCTCCTGCAACCAGTAAAGCACCAACGGGAACCTCCCCCGTGGCGGCAGCCGCATGGGCATAGCTTATTGCCGCTTCCATGAACTGCTCATCGTTGGAGGGTTTCGTCTTCTGGCCATTCATGTTTTTCTGATCACGCTGATTTTAAATAGTAACCAGACGGCGTATTGCGTCAAAACATCCATACTCTCGCTGATCCGATACCTTTTGATTACCATTTTTGCCGGGGTAAATATATAAAAAATATTCTCACTATTGCAACTCGCTCAAAAAAGCGTATAATTACAAAAAAGGTATTATGGTGACAAATATGAAATTCAACCTTTACCGGGTCACTCCGAATGGAATCATCTAAATTTTCTGTTCTTGCCTACGAGGCATATGACGAACATAAACAAAGCCTTAATGAGGCGCTTGCCGACACCTCAGAAATCCAGTTTCAGACGGATCCAAAATCTTTTGAACAAGCGGTCGGCAAAAAAAAATATGACATTATCTTCATGCATATCTCCCCCCATAACTCCTCTACCTTTAACCTGCTCAAAAAAACGCACAGCCAGACGCCATACACCCCCATCATCATGACCTCGAAGTCTGAGCAGACAGACCTTATCGTTCAGGCAATCAAATTTGGAGCCTATGACTTCATCTCCACGCCTTTTTCCCAGGCCCGGGTTCAACTGGTTGTCAAGCAGGCCATTGCCCAGCGCAAACTGTGCAATGAGATTGATTACCTGCGACGCAGCCAGGACATTGTCTACAACTTTGACGGTATTGTTGCAGAAAGTCCGTCATTCAAGCAAACCATTGCCAGTTTAAAAAAATTTTCTTCCACAGATTCAACTATCCTGCTCACCGGCAAAACCGGTACCGGCAAAAGCTTTCTCTCAGGATCAATCCATTTCAACTCCCATCGCCGACAGCATCCGTTTATCAAGATAAACTGTACAAATATTCCGGAAACACTGCTGGAAAGTGAGCTGTTCGGCCATGAAAAAGGTTCCTTTACCGGAGCTGAAAAACAGCGTATCGGCCGATTTGAACAGGCAGACGGCGGTACGATTTTCCTGGATGAAATTGGTGAAATACCACTGGAGATTCAGGCCAAGCTGCTACGCGTACTGGAAGAAAAATCGTTTGAGCGGGTGGGGGGCAACAAGACCATCCATGTTGATGTCCGCATCATTGCCGCAACCAACAAGGAGCTGGCTGAGCAGATAACACGGGGCCGGTTCCGGGAAGATCTCTATTACCGGATCAACGTGCTGCCTGTTGATCTGCCGCCGCTGAAGGATCGGCCGCTGTGTATTGAGCCCCTGGCCTATAAACTGCTGGATAAATCCTGTGCCGGACTGAAAAAGAAAATACATCATTTTTCAGCTGATTCACTGGCAATTATCAAGAGTTACAGCTGGCCCGGCAACATCAGGCAGCTGGCCAACACCATAGAACGTGCTGTTATTCTGGAAGACTCCAAAACCATTGAATCAGATGCCATCCAGATTCCGGATTTTCACCAGCCGACTCCCCGGATCCATAGAACAGCCGAGCCTCTGGAAACCCAGGAAAAAGAACTCATCCTGCGGGCCCTGGAAGAAAATCTCTGGGTCCAGAAAAATGCAGCCAAACAGTTGGGCATCTCGCCACGGGCCTTGAACTACAAGGTGAACAAGTTCGGCATCACTCATCCCAACTGGCGCAAAAATAAATAGAACTGATGCTTAAATAAGGCGCATCCTTGCGGCCTCTTTTCTAAGATCTGCCCGAAAATCCGGATGACTGATACTGATCAGTTCCAGTGCTCTTTGCCGGGC
>CAZQKF010000476.1:0-2448 GCA_964593645.1 uncultured Desulfobulbus sp. | reverse complement strand
GAGTAGCACGGCCCACTGGACGAATCTGCCGTTCCTGCAGAACCCGCAGAATCTTGACCTGCAGATGCAGGGGCATATCACCGATTTCATCTAAAAACAGCGTGCCGCCGTCTGCTGACTGAAACAGACCGGCATAACTACGACTGGCCCCGGTAAAGGAACCCTTAACATGACCAAAGAGTTCGGATTCGAGCAGCGATTCAGGGATGGCTGTACAGTTCACCGGAATAAAGGGCCCGTCACGCCTGCTGCTGGCCTTATGAATGGCAATGGCAAGTAGTTCTTTACCTGTACCGCTCTCTCCACGAATCAGTACAGTTGCTTCTGTCTCTGCCACAAGCTTTGCCCGGGAAAGAAGCTCCTCCATGGCCGCGCTGCTGCCCACGATATCACTGCGCCACTCATCTGCAGTCTCAGGGTCATTTGCCCCTGAGGATAACTGCAATGCCTTTT
The DNA here is from genome assembly GCA_964593645.1 of uncultured Desulfobulbus sp. GTDB lineage: Bacteria > Desulfobacterota > Desulfobulbia > Desulfobulbales > Desulfobulbaceae > Desulfobulbus_C. The sequence goes on along the minus strand of CAZQKF010000476.1, from coordinate 1,995 downwards.
CTGTTTCCCTGATCAGTTCTTTACCGTCAATGGGCTTGGTTAAAAATGAAAAAACCCCCTGTCGGGTGGCCTCCACCGCTTCAGGGATCGAACCATGAGCGGTAATAATAATAACCGGAACGGCCTTATTTTTCTCTCGAATCGCCTCAAACAAAGCCATACCGTCAATACCGGGCATACGCAGATCCGTCAGCACGACATGGGGATTGACCATGGAAAATTTTGCTAAGGCCTCTTCACCACTCAGGGCAGTTTCTACCTCGTACCCATTACCCTCAAGGCGCAGTTTCCACAAGCTCAACAAATCAGCCTCATCATCAACCAGCAATACTCGGTAGCCCCGTGTACCCATCTTTAATGCTCCCGGTTTTTTATTATATTTTCAATGTTTTTCAACTGGTCGATCTGGCGCTGCAGTTCCTGGATCCGTCCTTTATCCTGTTTCAGTTCCAACTGCAGAGATTCAACTTGCGCGGCCAGTTTATCCCGTTCATTCCGAATTTTTCTCCGCCCTGACGAATTTATGGTCATCGCCTGGGCCAGCCTGTCAAAAAGAACGACCAGTCCCTGCATATCCTCTCCGGCATCAGGCTGTTCTGCCACATATTTTCTGAAAATCTCTCGGCCTTTTTTAAACTGCGCGTTCCCAGCCTTTGGGTGCAGGCTTAGACAGACATACTTCAGCGTATCTCTCTCGCCCCCCTTTTCCAGACGCCTGGCGGCTTCCTGTGAGTAGCGAAGAAAATCTTTCTGTTTTACCCCCTGCAACTTGTTGATGCAGGAAAGAAGGTAGGCACTGTCGGCTGACCTAAATACAACAGCCGGGGCAACTGCGGCTGAGACCGCTGTATCCCGCCGACCGGACTGAGCACAGCCTGTGACGGCCAGGAGTGCAAACAATACAACAGCATTTTTCATATATACCTCTCAACCTGATAACGGCAGCGCCACAGCAAAACAGGCGCCTTGCTTGACAGGCAACAGGCGAAGAGTTCCGCCATGCGCCTGAATATATTCTTTACTTATTGCAAGACCCAGACCGGATCCTTTGACTACAGCCTTCTTTGCCTCTTTTCCCTGGTAAAAAGGAGAAAAAATACGGGCACGTTCATCTTCTTGTACCCCAGACCCGCTGTCCTTGACAAGACAGACAGCATGTTTGCTCCCTGTTTTCAAACGAATGGAGACAGTTCCCTGGTCTGGAGTAAACTTGACGGCATTGGATACCAGGTTGTCAAAAACCGTCTTTAACTGCTGACGATCGCCATCTACTTCAGCGGCAACGACCTTAACGTCGAGTTGAATGCCGCGGGCCATAATCGAGGTTGCATGATCGGCAATTACCTCTTCAACGAGGGTGTCAAGACGGATATTTGATTGTCCGGTCGGCATCTTGCGCGCCTGGGCCATATTAAAATCAAGAATATTCTGGATCAGCCCCTGCAGTTTGGTGCAGTTCTTATCCAGTATTCCCACTACTTCTTTCTGACTGGCGTTCATAGGACCGACCAGCTCATCACGCAGCAATCCGGCCCCCTCCTTGATTGAGGACAACGGCGTTTTGAGCTCGTGGGAGATATGGGCAACCAATTTTATCTTCTCCCGGTCAAGTTCAGACAATCGCTTACGCAGCCAATCAAGTTTACTGCCCAGAACTTCCAGATCCCTGGGCCCGGATACCTGGATTGGTGTTGCAAAATCGCCGTCTCCAAGACGCTCAATGCCCTTGTCCAACTGGCTGACCGGCCTGAAAATCAGATAGACAAAGACAATAAGAAACAGGATACTGAATCCGATAAGACCTGAGGCCTGCCAAAGCAGAGTTTCCTTATCACTTCGAACCCGCTGCTTCAACCCTGTTACCTCTGCTGCCATCAGCTGATTACTTGTTTGCTGCAATTCTCCGGCCAGCCGCCCTAGTTCATGGTAGCCGGCAAGAGCGTTTTCCCGTTCCCGCATGATCAGTTCGGGGTCACCTGTTGTATGACTTAAGAC
>CAZQKF010000475.1:0-2469 GCA_964593645.1 uncultured Desulfobulbus sp. | reverse complement strand
CATGGGCAGGGCGTTGAGGTATCGGTCTCGGAATACAGAGATCAGGCATCATTGACTGCGGTTGAACAGGATGTGTTGGACCGGTATGTATCGGCCTTTGAAACCGGCGGCCATAGCGAGCAAATGCTGACTCAAGCTAATTTGCTGGTGGTCAGCCCGGGAGTGCCGCCGGGCCTGCCGGCGTTGGAGGCAGCGCGTAGCAAAGGGATCCCGGTACTGGGCGAGCTTGCGCTGGCTGCAGGCAGGACACCAATTCCGGTGATAGCGGTAACCGGATCTAACGGCAAGACCACGGTGACCAGTCTGATCGGGCAGTTGCTGCAGTCGGCAGGGAAAAAGGTGTTTGTGGGCGGCAATATCGGCACACCGGTACTGGAATATCTGATAGCCCCGGATGACAGTGAGGTCATGGTGCTGGAGTTATCAAGTTTTCAGTTGGAATCAGCCGGAGAGTTCAGGCCGGATATCGGGCTGCTGCTGAATCTGTCACCGGATCATCTGGACTGGCACGGCAGCATGCAGGCGTATACAGCGGCTAAATTTAAAATGTTTGCCCATCAAAATATAGAAGATATTGCCTTGCTGGGCACTGATGATCCATTGCTGGGTGTTAACTCTGTGAATACTGCCGGAACTGTAGAGGCCTTTGGCACGAGTCCTGGCTGCCGTGCCAGGGTGGGTGAGCATTATGTACGGCTGGAACCGGGGTTTTCTGCAGATGGCCATACCGAAGTGTACGCGTTGGCAGCAACCCGGCTTGATTCCCGGGTGAATCAATATAATGCAGCGGCTGCTCTGCTTGCAGTTCGGCATTTTGGCTGCAGTAGACAGGACATCCAGGCAGGTCTTGCTGCATATCAACCGCCTGAGCATCGAATGACGCCGGTTGCTGAAATTGATGGGGTGAGTTTCGTCAATGACTCCAAGGCGACAAATGTTGGTGCCGTTATTGCCGCCCTGTCAGGTTTTGAATGCAACGTGGTGTTGATTGCCGGTGGCCGGGACAAGGGGAGTGATTTTTCTGCCCTGCAGTCTGCTGTTGAAAAGCATGTCCGTCACCTGGTGTTGATTGGCGAGGCCGGGCCAGATATCGGTCAAGCCTTGCAGGCAACTGTTGCCATGGAGTACGCAGAGTTGATGGACGATGCTGTTGCCCGTGCCTATGCGGCGGCTGAACAAGGAGATACAGTACTGTTGGCCCCAGCCTGTGCAAGCTTTGATATGTTTGCCGATTATGGCCAGCGGGGTCGGGTGTTTACCCGGTGTGTGCAGGAACTCGCAAAACAAAACAGGATGTTGTGATGACTCGTATATGTTGTGTCTGTAATAAGATAAAATACCAGGAACAGTGGGTTGCGGCAGAGGTTTTTGCTGAGCAGGAACAGCTCTCGCACGGCTATTGTCCGGTCTGTTATGCCGAGGTGCTGGCAGATATCAGTGTGTTTTTGAGTGAAGAGGAAACCGTGCCGCCACTGCCGGTTCATGCCATGGCTGACTCTGACTGTATCGGGACATGCGCGTAATTATTACCGGCGGAGGAACCGGCGGGCATCTTTTCCCGGGAATTGCGCTGGCAACAGCTTTACAGGAGCGCATTGGCGGCTGTGAAATACTGTTAATCGGGACCCAAAGACAGCTGGATCAGGATATTTTGGCCGAGTTTGATTTTAAACGGGCATCGATTTCCTGCATGGGATTGAAGGGCAAGGGGATCAGCCACCGGATTAAAAGTCTGCTCAGTCTGCCCGGTGCCGTACTTGAGGCCGGACGGGTAATAAAAAAGTTCAGGCCTGATCTGGTCTTTGGTGTAGGTGGATATGTGACCGGGCCGGTACTGCTGGCGGCAAAGCTGCAGTCCGTGCCCACCTGCATCCATGAGCAGAATTCCGTGCCCGGCCTGGCCAACCGGATGACTGCGCGGTTTGTCAGGCGGGTGTTTATTTCCATTCCCGGGCCGAGGTTTTCGGAGCGAAAAACAGTATTGACCGGCAACCCTGTGCGCCAGGAAATACTGGCAGCAGCTGAGAAGGCGCGGGAGCAGGACAAAGATTGCCTGACGTTGCTTGTGTTAGGCGGAAGTCTGGGCGCCCACCGGGTTAACCAACTCATGCTGGAGGCCATGGCCATTCTCAAGAGTACTCTTGAAGTTTCGTTGCAGGTCATTCATCAGACCGGGGCTGCAGACGAGCAGCTGGTCAGGCAGGGGTATGAAAAGATTGGCTTAAATGCGGAGGTTTCAGCGTTTTTTAAGGATATGACAGACCTGTACAGCAGGGCGGATCTGGTCGTGGCCCGGGCGGGCGCAACGACCCTGGCTGAACTGTCTGTGATGGGACTGCCGGCCCTGCTGATTCCCTATCCCTATGCAGCTGATGACCATCAGACCAAAAATGCTCAGTATTACGTGGAAGGCGGCGGTGCGCGGATGTCCAGGGAATCAGAACTAAACGGGCAGAAACTTGCCGCATC
>CAZQKF010000474.1:0-2474 GCA_964593645.1 uncultured Desulfobulbus sp. | reverse complement strand
CCGATCCCTCTTTGCAGGCGGTCTGTGCTTCCGGCAAAGAGGGCGGTTTTTTCGTCGTACGCAGACATCTGTTTAACTTTGCCCACGATTTCATCCAGCTTGACCGTGCCGCGGAGTCTGCCGCCGGTACAGGTACGGCTTGCCCGGCGCAGAAGATTCTGCTGTTTGAACTCGCTTTCTTCAACACCAAGCTGTTGGGCGATGTTTGCCATGTGCATCTCCATGGCAAAGGTGGTCTGCAGGGCGCCGAACCCCCGGAAGGCACCGGGACAGAGGTTGTTGGTGGCAACAACCCGGCCGCGGACCCGGACATTGGGGACTCCGTAGGCGCCGGTTGCCATCTTCATGGCGCAGTCGATGATGACGCTGCTGAAACTGACATAGGCGCCGCCGGTCAGGACAATGTCAATGTCGGCGGCTGTGAGTTTGTTGTTTTCATCACAGCCGGTGGTAATGGTAATTCGGGCTGGATGCCTCTTGGTTGTCACGAGAATGTCTTCGCTGCGGTCGTAAACAAGCCGAACCGGTCTGCCGCTTTTCCAGGCGGCAAGGGCCGCATGCACGGCCAGGAAGATCGGTGTCTCGATCTTGCCGCCGAATCCGCCGCCGGTGGTGGTGCAGATGACCCGGACCCGGTCTGCAGGCCAGTTGAAGGCAAGGGAGACCAGGCGCTTGATCGGGTCAACACCCTGGCAGGAACAGTAGAGGGTCATCCGGCCGTCTGCATACACTGCCGTCACCTGGTTTGTCTCCATGTAGGCGTGTTCCTGGTAACCGGTGGTGTAGACGTCACTGCAGGTTGTTGCCGCACGGGCCAGGGTGGTCTCAACGTCACCGGTTTCATAGCTCTGGTCAAGCAGACAGTTATTGTCGCCGTAAATACGCGGTGCATCCTCGGCCAGGGCCTCCTCTGCAGAGTGGACTGCCGGAAGTTCCTCGTAATTGATTGTGATACCGGCACATATTTCTTCAACCCGGGTTTTGTTCTCCGCTGCAACCAGGCAGATCGGTTCACCGAAATAGTTGACCTGATCCTCGGCAAAATAGGTCATATCCTGCTGAAGCAGGGGAACAGTATTACCGCCCGGCAGATCCTCTCCGCTAACAATATACTCGCCATCGGCCAACTGCGGGTATACAATCCTGTTCAGCTGGGCCCGGGTTTTAGTCGAGCGGACAGTACGGGCGTGCAGCAGGTTGTCAAAACTGTAATCACTCAGGTAACGGGCCTGGCCGCAGCAGCGGGCATGATTGTCTGTTTTGACGACGGAACGGCTGATACGGGACATAGGATATCCTTGCTGGAGTTTGGAGTTTCATCGCGTCAGAGGCAGGTAGTAACGATATGGATCAAGACGAAACTCTAAACTGTATTTTAAAGTGTATAGACTCTTTCTTGTCAAGGGAGAAAGCGGTACGATATTTCCTGGCCGGGACCTAATGGGTAATGTTTGGGATGAAAATCAAGAAAACCATGTCCACAGGCTAAGTTCGTGATAGAATACATAATGTAGATACAATCCATGACCAATAGAAATTCAAGGCAGAATTTTTTATGGAACCTTCATTGCAGACATTTATAACGACTCAGGCCTATATAAATGAACACCAGCTCAAGGAGTTTGGCATCGCCGTGGTTGCGGAGACATCCGGCTCCACAGCCCGCAAGGCCGGAGCGCTCCTCACCTGTACCGATACCGGCAACCTGATTGCCGGCAGCATCGGGGGCGGAGAGACTGAACAGCAATGTCTGCAGCGGCTGACTGCATGTATTGCGCAGGGGCAGGTTGAACTGTTTACTCAGGATTCAAGGCCGGGCACGAAAAATAATCCATTCGGACAGGTCTGCGGCGGCAGGCAGCTGATTGTACTGAACGGAAGGGGAACAGACAGCATCCCCGCCCTTGAACAGGCGATTCGTCTGCAGGAACAGGGGCAATCCGGTGTACTGATCACGGTTATTCATCATCCTGATATTGAGCCGGGAACTGTTTTTTGTGTAGCGGAACAGGAAATTAAGGATACGCGTTTCCCTGTTCCGCAGTCAGTACTGCGCAAAGTGCTTACAAAGAAAAAATGTTTCCTGCACAGGGAGGATAAAGAAATTCTCTGCCTCCTGTATCCGGTTATTTCACCCAGGAAACTGCTCATCATCGGCGGCGGGCATTGCGGCAGGGCATTGGCCGAGTTGGGGAAATGGGCAGGCTTTCAGGTTACTGTTATGGATATACTTCCGGAGCCGGCAGATTGGAGGTTCGACAAAAAATCGATTAAGTGGCTACAGTACAGCCGACCTGAAACCATCAGCACACTTGGCATTGACGCTCAGACCTGCATTGCGATCATGACACGGGATCATCGGGGCGATGCGTATGTACTGCAGGCCTGTCTGCAGACAGAAGCAGGCTACATCGGCATGATCGGCAGCAGGAACAAAACAGCTGTTATTAAGGCCTGGTCCCTCCAGGATAAGT
>CAZQKF010000473.1:0-2477 GCA_964593645.1 uncultured Desulfobulbus sp. | reverse complement strand
GCTGTAGATATCACAGCGGGGATCGGTTCGTTCGCCAAGCAGCTGTTCCGGTGCAATATACCAGGGCGTGCCCAGCGGGTTCTGCAAGTCCAGGGCCGGTAAATCCGGGAGAGAGCGGCAGCTGGCCAGACCGAAATCAATCAGCTTTATGCCGGAACTGTCGGTGCATATTATATTTTCAGGCTTCAGGTCCAGATGGACAATACCCTGGGTGTGAAGATAGGCAACAACCAGGATAAGCTGCTCCATCAGCAGCAGTGCTGCATCCAGTTCAAAAATATGTTTTTCGCCCATGCGTGAGCGCAGATCCCTGCCCTCCACGTATTCCATAATAATGTATTGCCTGCTTTTCTGGCGATGGATAAAGCGTATAATTCCAGGGTGATCAAGCCTCCTGCTGATACGATCCTCATTCTGATAGTGGTAGAGAAGAACAGGCTGATTCAGAATGTCGCAGCAGGGGATTTTCAGAACAACCTGCCTGCCGGTAAGCAGGTCTTCGGCCAGGAAGATGGTTGCCAGCGGGCCGCTATGGATTTCGGAGCGGAGTATAAAAATATCCAGGGTATCGCCGACTTTTGGCATGGCCATGCTCAATACCTCCCGGCAGGATAACAGCTCAAGTAGCCCTGTGACTGTTCAGATTAACTCCTGCCGAATCAATGGATGGGCAAGTAATTTATGCCCACGTATCATGGGCCAAAGGACACATAGCCGATCACAATCACCAGAATTACCACCACTTCCACGACTGTAATCTTGGTGAGCATCAAACATATCTTGCGTTGGGACGGGTTCATCTGCAGAACCATCCGGTTCATGATCAGGCGAAAAAAAAGAGTGTATGGAGTAGTGGCGGCATAGAGCCTGAGATATTCCTGGATGGAACGTACCCAGAGCAGCATATTTTGTTCCAGGCTGTCATCTGCCAGCTCTTGGATGTAACGGATTCGCACCTGTGTTTTGTCCTGGCTTATAAAGAAGAGCAGTTCCCGTACGCCGTATTCAAAAAAGGTGATGCGCAGAATGATCTGTGACTCTGCCGGGTCATCTGGGCTGGGAGCAGAGTTAAGTTGCAGGCCAAGGGAAAAATTCTGTTCCGTGTCGTAGTCTCGCAGTTCGGCAAAAAGTGTTCCGTCCCGCTGTTCTTCCTTTTCAATAAACCAGTGGGGATGAAGACGAAGCAGTTTGGCTTCATCAAGGAGCCGGGCAATATCAAGATCTGCTGTAGCAGTGGTAAGAATCAGATCGTAAATCTTTTCCATGTCAGTCGCTCGTCAGGGGAGGAGCGATGAGCAGGGGGCAGGGAAGCAGTGGATGCAGTTTGGCCGTATCGATACGCGCCCGCAGTCCTTTTTCCATCTTCAGGTTAAACAGTCTTCTGCTTTTCCGGTAGGGACCGATTACGATCAGATCATTTTTTCTTTTTTTCGCCTGCGCGGCAATGGTCTCTTCTATGGGACCGACCGCACCGGCAAAGGCAGCCCGGGCTGCCGCCGGATATTTTTCCTTTATCCGCTGCCAGTCCTCTTCGTTCTCTTCCTGCATCTGCTGCTGCACATGGTCGAGGAATGTGGTGTGGGTTTTACTGGAGTTAAGCCAGTCATCGCCGGTCATGTCCTGCCAGTCCTGGTCGATAATGGTGAGGACTGTGACCTTCAGGTCAGGTTTTTTGGCGCACAGCTCATCAAAGACAAGATGTTCCGCAAGTTCAGCGCCTGCGGTTCCATGGGTACAGAGAAGAAGGGAGGTAAACATATTTATAAAATAGCAGAAATAAGCGCCTACGTGAAGGCAAGAGAGAAAAAAAGAGCCCTTTCCGATACAGTATCATCAGAAAGGGCTGCAATGGGGCAGTATTTATCTGGTTATGATCAGGTCCATTTTGTAAGGACCAGCACGATAAATGTTGTTATCAGGGAGAGGACAAGGGCTGTAATGTCCTCGTTTCGCTCGCTGGAAAAGACGGAAAGTGCTCGCTCTTCAAGCTCTTCGGTGTTGGCATTTTTGTCAATTCGGGACTCACCCTTGCCGGCATCACCTGTTTCTATGGTAATTTTTTCTTTATCATCAGTCATATTCAAATCCTCCGGAAAATGTAACCTGAAAATATACCTGAAATGTTGTGCTCCGGGTATATTTTCATAGTTTCATGCAGTAAATAAGCAAAATTTATGAACCGGCCTCGCCGGTCATTTAAGCACCACATCTTTGACCAGCCACAGGACGACAAAGAATGAGAGCGTCGCCTTGGTGACACCGGAAATAACACCAATGACCAGGGGCCAGCCGCCGGCTTGAAAAATTGCCTTTTTGGTGATCTGCATACCAAGTCCGATCAGGCCGAAGGCAAAGAACCAGATCATGCAATCGGTCAAGGTGGTGACGGTCTTGGATTTTTTATGGACCTGCTTGATTGAATGTTTGATGGCCGCCTTAACATCGCTTGCCAGGGTAATGGTTTTACCCTTGGCAGC
>CAZQKF010000472.1:0-2477 GCA_964593645.1 uncultured Desulfobulbus sp. | reverse complement strand
AATCGGCTCGTCGCCTGAATACCAGGGAAAGATACCCTGCCGGTAGGCGGCAATTAGGCGAGGGGCGGTGAGATCGCCGTCAATGGCCAGCAACCCGTCTGGTTCGGCAAATTCCGGCAAGGGAAACAGGATGTCATCGGTGAGTTGAAAAACAGGCATGGAGTTGTTAAGAAATGTGGGACAGCATGCGCATTCGGTCTGCAACTGCTTTCGGCCCCCAGGTACCAGCCGGATAGCAATGCAGCTGCCGGTCCGGAGTGCAGCACTGTTCGCATTTTTCTAAGATGGGAGTAAGGAAAGACCAGGAGGCCTCAATGCCGTCCTGGCGCCAGAAGAGCATGTGATCACCAAGCATGCAGTCAAGCAGTACCCGACTGTAGGCTTCCAGAGGTTTTTCCTGGTACTGTTCTTTATAGGAAAAATCCATGGTCATGGAACGTAGACAGATAGATGTGCCCGGATTTTTTGTCTGAAAAGTGAGGCGGATGGATTCTTCGGGAAAGGTTTCAATGACAAGCCGGTTGGCGTTGATGGTTTTTCCCAGCACATTGCTGAATAACCTGTGTGGTACCTTTTTAAACTGAATAATAATTTGAGTCTGCTTTCGGGGCAGTCTTTTGCCGGAAACTAGATACCAGGGAACATCCTGCCAACGCCAGTTATCAAGATAAAGCTCCATAAGAGCGAAGGTGGGCACCGGAGAGTTGTCGGCAATGCCTGGCTCCTGCCTGTAGCCGCATACCTCGGTGTTGTCGATGACTCCGGCCTCATATTGCCCTAGACAGATTCGGCTGCCCTGGTCTATGTGAAAATCACGCAGCGATCGGATAACCTTGACCTTTTCATTTTGCACCGCTTCTGCATCCAGGCGGCAGGGTGGTTCCATGGCTGTGAGTACCAGCAACTGCATCATGTGGTTCTGGAACATATCGCGCAGCACGCCCGCCTGTTCATAATAACCGGCCCGACTGCCCACTCCCAGGGATTCGGCTGCCATAATGCCGACATATTCTATATAATGTCTGTTCCAGATCGGCTCAAAAATGGAGTTTGCAAAACGGAAGATGAGCATGTTCTGGACGGTTTCTTTAGCCAGGTAATGGTCAATACGAAAGATCTGCTCTTCGGTAAAGGAAGCGTGGAGAACCCGGTCAAGTTCCCGGGCGGATTCCAGATCCCGGCCAAAGGGTTTTTCCACTACAATTCTGGCCCAGCTGGTTTTAAGATTCTGTCCGTCGGCAAGGCCTGCGTTACCCAAAAGATCGGCAATGACCGGATACAGGGAAGGGGGAACGGCTAGATCAAAAATACGGTTACCTAGACATTGACAGTGCAAGTCGAGTTCAGTCAGGTACTGCTTGAGTTTCTGAAAACTCGCAGGATTATAGGTTACAGGATAATAGTGCAGGAGCGGGGCAAAATCATCCCACTGAGAGAGGTCAAGCCCGCTGTCTTGCAACCGTGCCATGAGCTTGGCTCGGTATTGGTCATTGCTCAGCTCTGTGCGGCTGCAGCCGACAATGGTAAAGGGTTTGGGGAGTTGGTTTTGGGTAAAGAGTGAATACAGGGCCGGGATAAGCTTTCGGCTGGTCAGATCGCCGGAGCCTCCAAAAATGACCAGGGTACAGGGGGCCGGCGTCTTGCCGGGCAGTTGGTCGCAGCCATGTTTCGACATAAGGGTACCTTGGAAATGGTTTGCAGGAGATTGTCTAGCCAATAAGACAGGTCTTGGCCCTGAGTTCCTCGGTCAGCACGGATTCATTTTCAGCATAGTCCACCGGTAGCTCGATCAGATGCACGCCCGAGGTCTGCAGGCAATGTTCCAGGATACCCGAGAGCTTTCCCTGTTCCTCCACCCGGTAACCGTGGGCTCCGTAACTCTCAGCATATTTAACAAAGTCCGGGTTGCCGAAATTCAGACCGAAATCGGGCAGCCCCATGCCGGCCTGTTTCCATTTGATCATGCCCAGGCCGTTATCCCGGAGCAGGAGAATGATCAGGTTAAGGTTCAGGCGAATGGCTGTTTCCAGCTCCTGGGAATTCATCATAAATCCGCCGTCCCCGCAGACTGCCATCACGTTGCGTTTCGGGAAGAGCATCTTGGCGGCAACAGCAACCGGCAGGCCTGCGCCCATGGTTGCCAGGGCATTATCCAGCAGTACGGAAAGGGAGCTGGTTGAACGGTAGTTGCGGGCAAACCATATCTTGTACATGCCGTTGTCCAGGGAGAGAATCGAGTCCTCCGGCATAACATCGCGGATTACACCGGTGAGCTGCTGCGGGGTATAGGGGAAAGAACGGGGCCGTTGGCGTTTGAATACATTCTCGTCTATCCCCTGTTTCAGGGCCTTGAAATACCCGTCCCCGCCAAGGGAATCAGGTGCAATCAGTTCAGCCAGCCGGTTGACGGAGTCGGAAATATCCCCGATAATCTCATGCTGGGGAAAGTAGACTTCATCAAAGGCTGCGCTGAAGTA
>CAZQKF010000471.1:0-2488 GCA_964593645.1 uncultured Desulfobulbus sp. | reverse complement strand
CAGTTCCGGCCGGATCACTTGAACAGCGCGAACGGGAACAGGTCAAAAGTACCCTGGTTCGGCACGGCTGGGTCCAGGCCAGAGCTGCCCGGGAACTGGGGCTCACCCAGCGTCAGATCGGTTACCGAATCAAAAAATTTGGGCTCAAACGGCCTGATTTTCCATAAATAGGCTGGTTAAAATCAGGCAGGCAAGGGGGGGAGAAAAAAAGGCATGGTTTTTTCAGGGGCCAAATGGCTGTCTGGTATGACCACGCCTTGATCCAGGCAGATATGGTTATCGGCAAGCCTGCACGCCTCTTCCAGGTCATGGGTCACCAGCACGATGGGCAGGGAAAATTGCTCTTTTATACGGAGCAGCCGGGCTCGCAGCCTGGCTTTGGTTCCGTTGTCCAGTGCGGAAAACGGTTCGTCCAGCAGCAGGACATCAGGGTTGGATGCCAGGGCCTGGGCCAGGGCCGTCCGCTGTCTTTCCCCACCGGAGATCCGGCATGGGCTGCTGTGTTCAAGGTGACGTATTCCCAGCATATCAAGCAGTTCACTCACTCGATCCTCGTCACGACAGGCAAAGGCGATATTTTTGCGGACAGACAGGTGCGGGAACAGGGTGTGTTCCTGAAATACATAGCCGACCCGTCGTTTACGAGCCTTGAGACAGATATCTGCCGACCCCTGGTACCAGTAGGTATCCCCATATTTAATATGACCGGCATCTGGCTGATCAAGCCCGGCCAGGGCTCGGATGATGGTGGTCTTGCCGGAACCGGAAGCACCGGTTAGGGCCAGCAGCCGGCCGTCCGGGCATGAAAAGCTGATATCAACGGTAAAATGGCCGCGTTTTTTTATGATCTGGACATCAAGCATGTTGACTGCTCCGGTTGCTGAGGGAGTTGACTGCCAGCAGTATAACGTAACTGACCACAACCAGGATCAGTGACAGTATTGCCGCCTCACGGTAGCGCATGGCCTCGACATACTCATAGATGGCAATGGAGGCGACCTTTGTTGTACCCGGAATGGAACCGCCGATCATCAGGATTACCCCGAATTCGCCCATGGTATGGGCGAAGGCCAGGATAGCTGAAGCGGCTATACCGCCGGTCGCATTAGGCAGGATGACCCTGAAAAAGGTGGAACCCGGGGAGGTTCCCAGAACATCGGCCATTTCAAGCAGTCGTTTGTCGATTTTTTCATAGGCGGTTTTCAGCGGCTGCACGGCAAAGGGCAGGCTGTGCAGCATGGCAGCCAGCACGATACCGCCAAAGGTAAAGACAATGGTGCCGTCGGAAATTCCTGCCCACATGCGTCCCACCGGCCCATCCGGACCCAGGATGACCAGCAGATAGAACCCAAGGACGGTGGGCGGTAGCACCAGGGGCAGGTTGACCAGGCTGTCTGCCAGAAAGCGGCCGGGAAAACGGACAAAGACCAGCAGTGCGGCTAAGGGCATGGCAATGATGAGTAAAATTACCGTGCTGATCAGGGAGAGTTTTGCCGAAAGGTAGAGCGGAGTCAGGTCCATATCCATGCCTCAGGTTAATTTTCAGCGATCAGGTAGCCGGATGCAGCCAGAATTTTTTGTATCTGCATCGACTGCAAGAAATTCAGAAATTTTCGGGCAGCGTGTTTTCTTTTTGAGCCTGCAGTCACACAGGCATTCTGTATTATGGGTTCAGCTTCGGGCATCGGCAGGGTGCATCCTTGTTCACCTGTCGGGGTGCGGGCAAGGGACAGAGCAACAAAAGAGCCACCCGTTGCCCCGGTGGCAGCGTATTGAAAACTCTGGGCCACATTGGTACCAAAGATCAGCCGCCCCTGAACAGCAGTCAGCAGCTTTTCATCAACAAGGGCGGCACGGGCCGCTGCTCCATAGGGCGCAAGTTCCGGATTGGCCATGCCGATTTTCTTGGGCTGCATTCCCCCAAAGGCATCCTGCCAGCGGTCAACCTGCCGGCACAGTGTAGCATTGCGGCTCCAGAGGACAACACTGCCTCGAACGTATGCAACCGGTTCTTCGCAGTAGCCGTCCTGGTAGAGTAATTCCGGCCGCTGCTTGTCAGCGGAAAAAAAAAGATCAAAGGGCGCCCGGTTTCTGATCTGGGCATACAGCCTGCCGGATGAAGAAACAGCCACCTGTACAGAAATTCCTGTTTGTCTGGTAAAAAGAGGCACGATCTTTTCAAGAGCCGGAGCAAAATTTGCGGCAACACCCACGGTCAACCGTTCGTCTGCTGCCCAGGCCCTGGTATCGGCAAAAATAACAAAGATGAGGCAGAACAACAGCAACACAGTTGTTTGTGTATTTTTTTGCATGTCCCCCAGCTTTGGCCTCGTGCCAAAGCCATGGCAGTCAACGCGCTTCATCAGCCGCAGCCTGTTCCTGCGCCGACACAGGCCCCCTTGGACGAACACTTGTGCATACGCCCCTTGAGGACGCCTAGTCCCTTGCCGGTGTACACAGCCTCAAGGCCTTTTTCACTAAATCCGCT
>CAZQKF010000470.1:0-2494 GCA_964593645.1 uncultured Desulfobulbus sp. | reverse complement strand
GAATGGCCGTGGGAGGCATAGGCCCCGGTGTTGGAAACCACGTCAATATCAAGAAAGGTGATGGTGCCGTCCTTTTTGACGCCCGCCCGGGCGGTGACTGTCTGGGAATGACGGGTGCGGGTGGTTACCAGGCATTCTTCGCGGCTCATTTCAATTTTCACCGGAGCGCCGCCCAGTTTTGTGCTTAAAAAGGCAACCATCGGTTCCAGGACCACGTCCTGTTTGTTGCCGAATCCGCCGCCGATGTAGGGTTTGATGACCCTGATTCTCCCCCAGTCCATACCCAGGGCCTGGCCAACGATGCGGCGGCAGATATGCGGAATCTGGGTGGAGCTGACAATGACCAGATGATCCTGGTCATCCATGTAGGCATAGGCGGTATGGTTTTCCAGATGGCAGTGGAGGATAATGGGTGTTGCAAAGGTATCTTCAAAGACCTGGTCAGCCGCAGCCTCGCCAGTTTCGAGATCAGCACCGAGGGTAAAGCTGGTCTGTTTGACCAGGTTGCCGCCCTCGTGAATGGCCGGAGCATCCGTTGCCAGGGCCGCCTCGCCGGTCACACAGACCGGCAGCTCTTCATAGTCAACTTTGACCAGGGCGGCAGCCTGTTGCGCAGTCAGCCGGTCCCGGGCGACAACCACGGCCACCTCATCACCCTGGTAGCGGGCATGGTCAGTCAGCAGCAGACGGTCGGCCACGTCCTGGTGATCTGGATCCAGAGAATAAGGATGACCCGCCGTGGGGAAAGCCGTTTTCGGCACGTCGGCATGGGTAAATATTGCCTCCACCCCGACCAGGGCCAGGGCGGCACTGGTATCAATATGCTTGACCAGGCCATGGGCTACGGAACTGCGCACGTAGACAGCCTCCAGCATGCCGGGCATACTGAAATCGTCGGTATAACGAGTCTTTCCGGTGACCTTGGCCCGGGCATCTTTTCGTCTATGTGCTTTTCCAATTGTCATTGTCAATGCTCCAGCTTATTATAATACCCTGCGATTGCCTCCAGAACCCCGCCGCCTACGGCCAGGGCCTTGTCGGAAACAAGCGTACAGTAATCAGAACGGCCGCGTGGATCGATATCACCCAGCTTGGTGTTGGCCGGCACCGGTGTGTTGGTGCGCAAAAGTCCGCGCAGCACGCCTGCAATGGTGGCAACAACCGGTGTGCCGTCTACTGCGGCTACCTGCTCCCCGGCCTGCACCTGGTCGCCGATTTCGCGGCTGGTTGTGAATACCCCTGATACCGGTGCCCGCAGGAGCCGTTCACTGGTATAGCCGCCGATACTGCCCGGTACACCGGTGTCGGCTAAGGCGGTACCCCGGTGTATTACTCTGCCCAGGCTATGGCCTCGCATGGTCTCGATCACGCAGTGCACGTCTTTTCCGGCCGTAAATCCCGGGCCAAGACCAATGGTCATGGGGGCCATGTCTCGGGTGGTGCCCAGGTTGCGTTTGGCCATAATTGCGTCAATAACTATGTCCGGCTTCAGGGAGGCGATTGCTGCTCCCCCGGGATCAACATGGATTTCAATCCCGTTTCCCTTTTGCCGGCCGGCTTGACTGTTCAGACAGAACCCGCGAATCCCTTCAACAGATATTTCAGCCAGCGACACGGCCTCGGAAAAGGACACCAGCCGCCTGACAGCCAGCGGGTGCTCGGTTTCCAGAAGAAGGAGTTGGGAAAAACCGGCCCGGTGCAGCCGCAGGGCGACTCCGGTAGCCAGGTCTCCGGCTCCGCGCATGATGATCTTCAGATTCCGAAATTGCTGCATGGGCGCCTGCCTGTTGCTGTACCGGTTTAGCTGTTTCTTTGAAACGGGGCCGTATTTTCCAGCAGCCGATAGAGAAGGGCTGCCTCTGCAATCGGCTGCAGGTTTTTCCGGGTCACACCGTTTTTCAGTTCCACCTGCTCTGCTGCAAGTGACTTGCGATTGATGGTAACCTGTGCCTGTTCATCTTCAAAGAAAAATGTAGCTCCCCGGTCATGGAGAATTCCTTTTTTACCTCTGGTCATAACTTCCATCTTGCCCGGTGCGGATATAAAAAATCCCTGGCCGTGCGCCTCCAGGCTTTCCCGGGAAAGATGGACCCGGTATTTGTCCAGGTACGGTGCGCCGCCGGTGGGACAGAAGGTACGGCAGTTGCCGCATTCGTTGCAGAAATCAGGCACATTGACGATCTGGTAAGCCTGGGAAACGGATTGCTCAGCCAGGGTGGTCACTGTGCCGTCTGCACCGACCTCCTGCACCGGATAGGTACATGGGGGAGATGGAATGGCCATGTTGGCCCGGTTGGGGCAGACCGTGACGCAGACATTGCAGACCAGGTCGCATTGCAGACAGCGGGAGGCCTCGGCCATGGCCTCTTCCTTGCGACCCGAGAGGAACAGATCCTGGATCTTCTCCGCCTCTTCCTCATACCCGTACTTGCGGAAGATGTTGTTGTAGAAGTTCTTGTCCTTGGAACCCATGCCCCCCACATACAGGGCCGTC
>CAZQKF010000469.1:0-2499 GCA_964593645.1 uncultured Desulfobulbus sp. | reverse complement strand
CCCCCTACGGGGCATGATAGGCGGTCTGTGCCCACCACAAATGCGCCAATGGCTTGCAATATGAAACATCCCTCTGCTATTCATCACCGCCGTTCCATACGATTAAAGGGGTATGATTATTCTCAGGCGGGTTTGTATTTCGTTACTATTTGTATACAGAACCGTTTATGTTTATTTGGTGCTATTGAAAACCAGGAAATGATTTTGAATGATGCGGGGTTGATTGCGAAAAAATATTGGTCAGAAATACCCAAACATTATCCCAATGTTGTTTTACATGAATACACTGTAATGCCAAATCATGTTCACGGGATTATTGAAATTAACGTAGAGGTAGGGGTTCAAAATATTGAACCCTTACAAATTGAACCCTTACAAGGTATTGCCCCCCTACAACTACAAAAAAACAAGTTTCAAAAAATAAGTCCAGGTTCAATTGGTTCAATCATGCGTGGCTTTAAAATTGGTGTAACTAAATGGTTTCGTCAAAACACAGATATTCATAGGGTTTGGCAACGCAATTATTACGAACACATCATCCGTGATGAAAATTCCTGCCGGAAAATATCAGAATATATTAAAACCAATCCGTTAAAATGGCAGAATGACATCTATTATGAATAATATTGGTCGAATGAAGAGAGCAGTAATCGCCATAACCACCCACGGTCAGACCGTGGGGAAAAAGATAAAAGAGGAACTGGGTTGTGATTTTTACATCCCGGAAACTTTGAAAGTAGAAGATGCCGGAGCGACACTCTATACCTCTTCAACGAGTGAACTTGTCAATAATATATGGCCAAAGTACGATGCCTTCATCTTCATCATGGCCATGGGAATTGTCACCCGGATCATAAAGGATCATATCAGGGATAAATACTCCGATCCGGCCGTCGTGGTGGTGGATGAAATGGGACGTTATGCCATCAGCGTCCTTTCCGGTCATGAGGGGGGCGCAAACCGGCTGGCCGAAAGGGTGGCCTTCATCTGTGAGGGAGATTTTGTCGTCACCACCGGCTCGGAGGCGACACGGACGCTCATTGTCGGCATGGGCTGCCGCAGAGGGGTTTCGGCCCAAAGGCTGGAAGAGACGCTTTTGGAAGGACTAAAGAGCATTGGACGAGGGCTGAAGGAGGTTCGTCTCATTGCCACCGTGGAAGATAAAGGGGATGAAAAAGGGCTTATTGAGCTTTCAGAAAAGCTGCAGATACCGCTCAAGTTGATCCCCAAAACATTGATAAAGACTGTTGAGAACAATTTCGAAAAGTCGGAACTCGTTTACAAAACACTTGGCATCAGTTCGGTTGCCGAGCCGTGTGCCATTCTTGGAGGATTCAGATGTCAGCTACTGCTGAAAAAAATAAAGATGAAAGAGACAACCATCGCCATTGCAGAGGAAAGGTTTTTGTCGTAGGCACAGGCCCCGGCCATATGGATCACCTGACCCCGGCCGCCAGGGCGGCGATCGATCAGTCCACCGTGATCGTCGGCTACCAGCGCTATGTGGAGCTTATCAGGCCTGTCATTACCGACCAGAAACTCTTTACCTCAGGAATGACCGAAGAGGTCGCACGGTGCAAAAAAGCCCTTTCACTGGCTGAGGAGGGGGAGACCGTCTCAGTCGTCAGTAGCGGTGATCCAGGCATTTACGGCATGGCAGGGCTTGTGCTGGAGCTAAACCGAACATCTTCTCTTGAAATAGAGATTGTTCCGGGTTTGTCGGCCGTCAATGCAGCGGCGGCACGCATAGGGGCACCCCTTATGCATGATTTTGCCGTAATCAGCCTCAGTGATCTTCTTACCCCCTGGGAAGTAATCGAAAAGAGACTTCGCTGCGCTGCCGAGGGAGATTTTGTAATAGCACTCTATAATCCGAAAAGCAAAAAGAGGGTCAGTCAGATTGTAAGAGCACGGGAGATCATTAAGGCATTCAGACCGGTCAATCTGCCTGTAGCCGTTGTAACCAATGTTTGCAGAGAGGGTGAAAAGGTGGTGCTCTCCGACTTAGAACATTTTACCGACGAAGAGATAGGAATGCTTTCAATCGTGATTATCGGTAACAGCCAGACCGTGATAGAGGGGGATCATCTTATTACGCCGAGAGGATACGAAACAAAATATGCCCATTCCTTCTAAAAAGATAGTTTTAGGACGGGTGGTCAAGGCCAGAAACTATCTCTTTGAAAAATGCCCTTATTTCCCCTGCCATAAAGAGCTGGCAACCTGCAATCTATGCTACTGCATATTCTATCCATGTGAGGACAGTGAGCGAGGGGAATATGTGATCTCAAAAAAAGTGGGACAGGTCTGGTCCTGTATGCATTGCAGCTGGGCCCATAAAGATGAGACCATTAATGAGCTCAGGCAGTTTCTTTCCCATGATAAGCATCGTGAACTATCAGCAAAGGAGATGTATACCACCTTTATCCAGTGGCAAAAAAAGGTGAAATAGAAAGCTGAGATTATTATGAAACAATACGCCTTTATGATTGCCGGAGT
>CAZQKF010000468.1:0-2504 GCA_964593645.1 uncultured Desulfobulbus sp. | reverse complement strand
CAGGGATCCGCTTGCGGCAGCGGAACGGGGCCTGACCTTTATGCATGAACAGGGGATACTTGAACTGCAGCAGGGGCTGGCCGTTTTCAGACAGGCCATGACCATCACCATCAACCCGGAGGCTAAAGGCAAGCAATATACAAAGGCGAATTTTGAACCGTTGAAGACCCATTATTCTGAAAAGAACTTTCAGGTCCATGTCATCAACGAGTATGCCCGTTGCGCCATAAAAAAAATAAGCCTGGCCATGAACCTGGTGCACTCATACTTCAACGATGAAAAGGAAGAATTTATACGACGTTTTTTTCCCGGAAAGGAGGAACTCCTTGAACGGGCAACCAGCGAACAGTCGTATCAGCGAATAGTTGAAGATTTGCATAACCGGTCTCAGGAAGCAATTGTCGAAGCACCTACGGAGACCAATATGCTCATCATGGCAGGCCCTGGAGCCGGTAAAACCAGAACAGTTGCCCACCGGGTGGCCTATCTGCTCAGGGTGAAGAGGGTTCGTCCGGAAGCTATCCTGGTCCTCTGTTTTAATCGGAGTGCCGCCATGGGCCTTCGCCGAAGACTGCGGGACATGGTCGGCAGAGATATGGCCAGGGTGACAACGCTGACCTTCCATGGTCTGGCCTTGAGATTGACCGGCAGATCCCTGGTCAGGCAGACAGGCGGAACAGTCCGCGAGGAAATTGATTTTTCCAGGGTGATCCAGGATGCAATCGCCCTGCTCAAGGGGGAGTGCGATGTCCTTGGTTTTGCAGATGGCCGGCCAAGGGATGCTCTGATGTCCGGATTCAGCCATATCCTGGTGGATGAGTATCAGGATATCGATGAGGAACAGTATGAGCTGGTTTCCCTGCTGGCCGGCATGGCGCTCACGGAAAAAGATGAGAAGCTTACCATTCTGGCGGTGGGGGATGATGACCAGAATATCTATCGTTTTCGCGGGGCAAATGTTGATTTCATCAGGCGTTTCAAGGCGGATTATCAGGCTGATGTCCATTATCTGACCGAAAACTACAGGTCCACCGCCAATATCATCAGGGCGGCCAACGCGCTCATTGCTCATAACCGGGACAGGATGAAGCAGCAGCATCCCATAGCAATCAACCTGGCCAGAGAGACCCTGCCGCCGGGGGGCAACTGGCAGATCAACGACCAGATCGGACAGGGAAAGGTGCAGATTTTTCGGGTGAAAGATGCGACAGCCCAGGCCCTTGTCCTGCTGGAGGAACTGCAGCGTTTGCAGAGTCTGAGCAGTGATTTTGATCTGAACAGCTGCGCCATACTGGCCAGGGAGTGGCAGGAGCTTGATATTGTCCGCAGCGTATTTGAAGCAGAAGGAATTTCGGTAAGCCTCAACTGGGGCCGGAGTGCATTTCCCGGCTTGTCCCGGATCAGGGAAAATGCAGATCTGCTGACTTTTCTTCATAACTGCTGTGAGGAACAGGTCACAGCCAAAACACTGCTGAACCTTCTGCCGGAGATCGGGGCGGAAAAAAATATCTGGCAGGCAAACCTGCGCTCTCTTCTTCAGGAGTGGTCGGATGAGACCGGGAATGCGCCGCAACCGGTAGGGCGGGTGGAAAATTATCTCTATGAGGCCCTGGCCGATCAGCATCGCGGCAGGAACCTGGAAAACGGCATCTTTCTCTCCACCGTCCACTCAATAAAAGGGCTGGAGTTTGACCATGTTTTTGTCCTGGACGGCAACTGGCAGAAAAAGACAGGCCGGGAAATGGAAGAAGAACGCAGACTCTACTATGTGGCCATGTCACGAGCCCGGGAAACCCTGCAGCTTTTTGCCATCGGCAATTCACACAATCCACATGTCGGCCTCCTGGACGGCGACTTTCTGATGAACCGTGAGGTCACCCCGTCTCACAAGCTGCCGCAACTGGTCCCACACTATGAACTGCTCGGCATGAAAGATCTGTATATTGATTTTGCCGGGATGAAAAAAGAGAGTCATTCCACCAGCAGAGCCATCAGGGCACTGACAACCGGCAGCCGTCTGACCATCAGCCGCGATAACAGTTTCCTGCATCTTCTCAATCATGGCGGGACCCCTGTGGCCCGTCTTTCAAAAACCGCCCAGGCAAGGTGGCTGGATCGTATAGAGACTATCAGGGAAATAACGGTCATTGCCCTTGCCCGCCGCTGCAGAACGGATATCAAGGATCAGGATTTTCAGAAGCGGTGCCAATGCGACAGCTGGGAGGTACCTGTGGTTGAGTTGCGATATCTGCAGGAGGAGTGACAGGATTTCCTGCTCAAAACCATTGCCAAAAAAGAATTCCCCCGAAGCCGAAAGGTGCGTGTTTATCAGCTGGATAGCCCCTACTGATCTGGGGATCAAACGAAAACAGATTTGATTCTCTCTTATATCACTTGCCCGGCTCGTACTGTTGAGGGGCAGCTGACATGAATAGGTTCGGATTTCACCTGTAATACTCTACTCTGAATCAGAGTGGTAACCGGCCTCCAGCTGATGACGAATG
>CAZQKF010000467.1:0-2505 GCA_964593645.1 uncultured Desulfobulbus sp. | reverse complement strand
GAAAAACCCACATGGACGTTATGCAGCTTTTCACGTTTTAAGCGGGTAATCAGACGACGAGAAAAATCCAGGGACAATCGGTGATCGCATTGCCTGCTCACGCAACCGAATATCCCCTGGCCAAAATAAAAAATCGGATCATGGATGACCGCTTCAAGCAAGGAGGCAGTTTGAACAATTTTCTGGTAACCTCCTGCAGCCGTACGTCGACGCGATACTGTTGCAATCAAAAACAGAGATTTCCAGCAGGAAGCGCTGGAGGCAAGAACATCCAGGGCCCGTTGATTATACAGTCCGGTTCCGGGATCCGTATAGATCTGCCGGGTATAGAAGAAACGAAGACCAATGTTTTCCTGAAGTTCCGCAAGCCATTCAGAATCCATTTTAGCTAGTAATGCCGCGTCCACATCGTAGACAACAACAGCGGCTCGCTGAGACGATGCCCCAGCCAAAGGGATGATCAGCAGATCATCCCGGACAACCGGAAGAGTACTCTCCTGTTCTGTTGCCAGGATCTGCTGTTGCGCGGAAGTGAACTTCTGCTCAGGCTGAGTAATATGATAAAGCCAAAAGCCAACAGACGCAGGTATCGGCAACAATTGTTTGACTTCAGCCGCCAGATGCTCACCAAAGATGAGGACGTCATGGACGCGAAATCCTGGTTCAGGAACTGCTTGAATAGGTCTCATCGTCTACTCATCACAAAAGGACTTTGAATGCCTGCTGCAGTCCTTGGTCGATGAGTTTGACCTCATCATCTGCAACAGTTCGCATATCCAGAAGCAGGCGATTGTCTTCAATGCGGCCGACAAGAGGAATCTCAAGGGTTCGCAGCACCTGTTCAAGATGACTGACACTGGTTTTCTGTGGCTGCAGAGCCACTGCACGGCTGACTAGATTCTGTTCCGGCATTGCCCCGCCACCGACCCGGGACATGATGTTGACCGTGGTCATAGTGCAATACCCACCGATGCTTTTACGCAGACGCCTGGCCAGTCTCTGCGCTCTGCGGTTGACCAGATCTACCGGTTCGGAGATCATCGCAAGGGTCGGCACTGTGTCAAAAACCGTACCGGGATCACGATACAGGCGAAGAATAGATTCAAGTCCAGCCAGGGTAAATTTATCTATTCGCATGGCACGGTTGACAGGATTGGTCTTAATTCGGTTGATGATTTCCTGCTTACCTAAAATGATACCGGCCTGGGGTCCTCCGAGCAGCTTATCACCGCTAAAGGTCACCACATCAACGCCTGATTTAACCACATCCTGAACCGTGGGTTCTTTTTCCAGACCAAAGGGACTCAAATCGACAAGACAGCCTGAGCCGAGATCCTCAACGACGGGCAGGGAATACTCTTGTCCAAGCTTCACCAGTTCAGAGTTAGTGACCTCACTGGTAAAACCGATAATCCGGTAATTGCTACAGTGCACTCTGAGCAGCAGGCCGGTATCCTCGGTAATGGCTGCCTGGTAATCCTTGAGATGAGTTCGGTTTGTGGCGCCAACCTCAACAAGACGGGCACCGCTGCGAGTCATAACATCAGGAATGCGAAACGATCCGCCTATTTCAACAAGCTGACCCCGGGAGACAATAACCTCTTGTCCTTTAGCCAGTGTTTCAAGAACAATCAAAACAGCGGCAGCATTATTATTTACAACCAGAGCAGCCTCAGCACCGGTCAACTCACAGAGCAGGTCTTCCACCAGAGTATAACGGCTTCCTCTTGTACCGGTTTCGAGATTAAACTCAAGATTGGAATACCTGCCCCCGGCCTGATGGAGCATCTGCATAGTTGTTTCAGGAAGAATAGAACGGCCGAGATTTGTGTGAATAATTACTCCGGTTGCATTAATCACACGACGAAAGAGTGGTTGGTGAAGCTTGAAAATTTCCTCTTGTATAGTTTCAAGCAGCACCGGCATGGAGAGCATGTGCGGTGTAATATCTATACCTTGCAAAATCTGCTGCCGCACTTTTTCAAGGGTTTCACGAACAGCCTTTTTTACAAGACCAACGGGAATCTGCTCACATGCAGCATCTGCAGACACAGCAAGAAGACAATCATCAACTTTAGGAATCTGGCACAGCAATTCTTTCATAGCAACTGGAACGAAGTAAAAGATTAAGAGATGTCGGATCGTTAGAAAACTCCATACCGGCACAATAGTCATATATTACGATATAAGTAGCGGGCAAGGCAATGAGAAAATAATAAATACACTTAAAATCAAGATGGTTACAAGATAAGCAAAAAAAAAAGATTAAAAGAAACAAAAATCCGTTGACGGACTCAATTTGATAGGCTAGGTTCCCGCCTCGTTGCCTGTGAATAACAACCGGGCATCGCAATCACAACCGCAAAAAAGTTATTGACTTCTCTTGCGGGAATGATTAAAAATAAAGCAACTGTGAAAAACAGGCGCTTATGTCTTTTAGGGCATATTTGTTTTGATCTTTGAAAACTAAACAGCATTCAAGCGGGCCGATACAAAGCCATTTAT